>NZ_JBBHKR010000082.1:0-114856 GCF_037389425.1 Stygiolobus sp. CP850M | reverse complement strand
TGAAGATGGCGTTATAAGGTCATTTAAGCTTACCGTCAATCCCAATTTTTATAATAAGTATTACGCGTTCGTCTCTTTCAAGAACGAAAAGGACTTTAACGCACCATTTATAAACGTGAAAGTAAAGTGCTTAGAGGAACTTAACGTTTACAGAATACAAGGAGATTCATACAATGACTTAACAGATAAGATATCTACAATGGCTAAGGAATTAGGAGATCCAAAGATGACTTATATCCCTGGACAAACGCCTGTTAAGCCCTCTGGAGTAGATATAGAGATAGTTAAGGAGTTGTTAAAGAACCCAAGGGCTGAACCTAGTGATCTGGCGAAGGTAATAAATATACCTACAAAGACAATTCAGAGGAGAATAAGTGCGTTAATAGCTAAAAACGCTATAAAGGTGATACCTATAGTCGATTTGTCAAAGGCTGATATTGTAGTATTTGCTTTGTTCTCTAGGATAATCACGAAACTGTCTATGTTGGATAACTGTAAGTTCTTATCATTTGTGGAAGGAGAAAGAGGACTGACCGTTTGTGCTGTAGAGAACATAAAGGTTGCAGAAGGTTATGTGAAGAAAGTTAGGGAAATAGATAATGAAGCTGAAGTAATGATCGCTACAGAGTATGATATAAATAATGACGTAGCACTAAAGGAACTTGAGGATATAGAGAATAGGGCTATAACATCGGTTAAATGATCATTTTCGACAATTAACAGTTTATTGTGTTTTTATAACATTATTTAAAATAACCTTATAAGGAGAGATCATTTCTCATCTCCTGAACACAGTTGAAATTAAGCTTACTATTACTCCTCTTGTCAATTTCACTACTATTGCTCGGTATACTAATTTCCGTAATTGCTATGCAGCAAAAATATGTGGAAGTATATAACTTCGGTTACGGAAATGTTGCAATTCCTCCAAATGATTGGCAAGAGTATTATTGGGCTATTCTAGTGAAAGGTTATCCTAATGCTACTGTATTTTACAACGGTAAGTTCGTAAATTTACAAAATGTGTGTAATTACACTTTACCCGTAACTTCATATTATACATACGTTGTGAAGGGATATGAGGAACCTTACGCTTATCTTTCGCCGATAAGCATGTTCTTAATCCTTACTGGTACACTAATAGGTTTTAAGGGCACTACTCTCTTTTTTCAAGAAAGAATTTTGGGCAAAGATCTTGTAAAGGGTTATGCTGTAGGCGGTTCACTAACTAGATATGCCCTGAAACGCTTAAGTAGCTCATTAGTCTCGTTAGTACTGGTATTCGTAGTAATAATAATCCTTGAGTACTTACACGGTAGAAATCCCTATTACGCCTTATTAGAGTTCCTTGAGTTCAATGCGGGAGTTTCATCTTATTTTAAGGTAAGTATCACAAGCCTCATATTGACTACGTTGTCGTATACTACGCTATTGCTAGGTATATCCTTCTCTCTAACGGTATACCTCAGCGCTTTCTTGGTGATTTACGGGTTACAAAGCCCATTAATAAGTAAGATTATGGACAAGTGGAAATATATAGGTTCAGCCTTAGCCTCTTGGGTATTTGCGATGATTATTATTTACCTCCTTCACTTTTTCACTGGCCTTCTTCCCTACGGAACGCCTAAAAGTGATATATTGTCTTACTTAGTAATGCCAGTAATTTCACTGTTCTTCCCTTTTATAGGCATTTTCGTTAATAGAATGCTAACTGCAATTCCTAAGACGTCCTTCTCCATAAAGGGACTTGACAGAAAGATCGTGATATACAGACACGTATTGGGAAATGCCACTGTAGTTATGCTTTCTTCTATTTCATCAGCATTTGTTGAGATGTTACTTGCGGAGATGCTGGTAGAAGGCATTTTCCAATGGCCTGGTTTCGGACTATTGTTAAAATATGCTGTTTTTAATGGAGACTATAAGGTAGTTGAGGGCTCGATGCTAACATATTCAACCTTAACAGTCCTTTCCAATTTTGTTACCGATTTAGTTTACGGTGTGTTAGATCCGAGGGTGACTAGATGAGGAGGAGATTCGTCGTTGTTTTTATAATATTTCTTATAATTGTGAGTATAAGTGTATTTTTCGACGTTTATAGGCTTCCTAAGGGAAAACCTTTACAGCCTCCCTCCTATCAGTATCCCTTAGGGACTTACATAGACGGCAGTAACATGATCAATATAAATGCTATAGCAATAGTTAACACGCTAATGTTCGGAGGGCTAGTAGGGGTTGGAGAGGTAACTCTAGCACTGACTTACGGTATTATCGCTGGAGCTTACGGAGGAATAGTGAGGAGCGTGATGGTGAGATTTATAGATGCTTTGAACTCGTTACCTAGGTTACCCTTACTCCTTTCCATAGCTCTATTTTACGGTGTGCCTACTGGTAACTCGTTGAAGGCCAACTTCTTCTTAACAATATTGATCGTAATGTTCACAGGTTGGAACATATATGCAAGGCAGATAACAGAGCTAGTTTACACTTCCTCAGTAGGTAAATCCACTAGAAGAATTTTAGGTAAAGTAGACATTAAGTTAGTGTTTAGAAGCGTCATGAGACAAGGGTTAAATCTCCTAGTGCCGAGTTCCATTGATGGAATTGCTACGTATACTGGAATGGGCGTAATAGGTGGGGTTGGCGATCCTAATTACCCTACGTTGACTACTTTACTGAATACAGCTTCTCATTTACTTTATGATTGGTGGATGTTCTTAGTTCCTGCAGTATTTAGGGGAATAGTTCTTGTTCTGTTACTTGTTCTTGCAGACGAAATAAGGAGGTTGTGATAGATGCTGGAGTACGAGTGTCTAACCGTGGATAACAAGTTAAACTGTTTTACAGCCGTAATTAGTGCTCACACTGGAATATTAGGTCAAAGGGATAGTGGAAAGGAGGAAATATTTAAGGCAACATTTAGGGTAGTAAAGGCTAAAGGAAAGATAAGTTTAGATGGGGTAAATATTTTAAAATTAGGAGAAGAAGACCTTAGAAAAATCCTTTGGACTAGAATAAGCTGGATGCCTTATGATGTTTCTCAACTTTTTAACCCTATATACGATGTTGCTTCACACTTCGTTGAGATCGTTGTTAGCCACAATTTAGGATGTTCAGAATATGCATTAGACTTAGCTAAGGAAAAATTAAAAATTCTTGGTCTAAACCCCGAGGAAATACTCAAGAGTTATGTCTTTCAGCTATCGCCGTTAAAGTTAAAGAAAACTGCTATCGCGCTCGCAACTTTTATTGAACCCGATTACGTGTTCATAGACGATGTAGAATACGGAATCAGTGAGGTTGATCAGATACAAATAGTCAACTCCCTTATAGACCTTATGTCGGTAACGTCTAGTAAGTTTTTAATCTCTGATAATGACCCAGCGGTTCTCTCCCATCTTACTGACGAGGTTATAGTCATTTACAAGGGTGAAGTAGTTGAAGAAGGATATAACGTGTTATCAGATCCTCTTCATCCTTATACTATCGACGTGTTAAGAGGATATGTACCACCTGACGGAAAGACTTCCTCAGGATGTGTATATAGTAATTCATGTCTATACTCCTCCCTTAAATGTCAAACTAAAAAACCCGAGCTAATTAGAGTCGGTAAAAGGGTGGTAAGATGTCATCTCTATCCGAACATATGATTCTGCAGTTGGAATCTGTATATGGAAACTTAGTTAGAGATATTAGTTTGAGTATTCGCAGTAGAGAACTTACGCTCATTGTGAGTGATTGGGGTAAGGGCACTGAAGAATTATCAATGCTATTGACGTGTGAGATAAAGCCGAAGAAGGGTAGAATTATCCGTGTCATAGATAAGAAACAGATTAGGCTTATCCCCAGAGAATTTATATCGAGCGAATTAAAGATAAAGGATATTTTGAAACTTTACGAGAAAAAATTCGGAAAAGGAGATGAAATATGGATTAAAACAATATTGGGAGATCAGATGACTGAAAATACAAAAATTAACGACTTAAGTGAAATTAATAAGTTCAAATTGGAAATTCTATCAATATTTTTTGGAAAAGTAAGCTTGATAGTAGCAGAAGATTTTCTATCCACTATGGATACACAGTTAAGGGAATACGCTCTCAAAATGTTAGTTAAGGTAACGAAAATAAAGTCAGCAAGTTTAGTCCTATTTAATCCCTCTGTAATTTATCCCTATGTCTTTGACAAAATAGTGATTTTATTTGGTAACGAAATAGTAGAGGAGTCTACTAAGAAGGAGTTCTACCACCCTTACTCTCTGCTTCTTCAAAACACGAAGCTCACATTAGGCAAGCCTAGAGAGAAAATTCCTATAAAGGAGATAGGAGACCCATCAGACCACGGCTGTCCGTATCACCCTTATTGTGATCTAATTAATAAGGAGTTGAGGAAACGATGTTATACTGAAAATCCCAAATTATTTAACGTTAGAGACAATAAGGTAAGATGTTGGTATTATGAAAATATTAAATAAGGTATTTTAAGATATTTTTAAATAAAATGAATATAATATCTATATAGTGACTTAAACATTAGTAGTTAAGCTTAAATTCGGTATCGAACTATTTTCTCAAGCCATGGCTGAGCACAAGTCTAGTCTAATATATGCAGCTATATTTCTTGTTTTAATAACAGTATCAGATAGAGCGACTAATAACATGGTAACTACAACAGTCCCCTTACTCGGAAAATATGTTCTGCACTTCTCTAATACAGTAGTAGGACTTCTCTCTTCGGTAATCTTTGCCTTTACTTTCGTGGCTACGTCGTATATTAATCCTTCGTTAAATGCAATTACTAGAAAGAGAGCCTTCATACTCTCTAATGGTTTTATCGTTTTGTCCCTTCTACTTTATTATTATTCTAACGTATTTACAGTCTGGTTCATATCAGCTTTAGCAGGTCTGACATTTGGCTTAATTATGCCGAATCTAATAACCGCAGCGAGTTTAGCAAACGATCAAAAATCAGCTGAAAGGTTGTTGGCATTATATTCTACAAGTCTGAGTCTGAGCCTGATCATAGGTCCTGCACTTGAAACATACTTCCTGACGAGAGTTGGTTACAGAGAGATCTTCTTGTGGTTCATTCCGCTGGCTATGGTCGCGTTTATTTTATCCACTAAGCTGAAATTCCCAGAAGTGAATAGGGAAAGTAAAGGAATATCAGCTTTAAGGAACAAAGGCTTCGTCTCCTCGATACTGTCAATAACGACTTACAACATACCCTTTGCGGCATTTACAACGTTCTTAGCTATCTTAGCCAAAGAGAGATTTAATGTTCCAGACTTTGAAGCGTATTCTGTTTTTCTGCCTTTCTTTACAATATCATTTCTAACTAGACTTTCAATGACTATTAGACCCTTCAGTGATCTTAGAATGCCTTTAGCAATATCGATAGGTATTACAATCGCTGGATTACTTGGAACACTTTATGCTCCTTCATACATAACTTTTCTCCTGGTAATAGCTTTGCTCGGTATACCTCACGGCTCTATCTTTCCAATGTCTACCATAATGATAAGCAGAGCGACTACAATCGCGGAAAGAAACGCTGTAAATTCATATTTCTTGGCTTATAATAATGTGTTATTCCTAGCAGTTCCAGCTATAGTAGGGTTTGTATCGACCTTTTTGGGTTTGTCCCTAACTATGACACTTCTAGTGTTCCCGGTGTTAGTTACGGCGATAACGTTCTTTAAGATGTTTTGGAGAGACGAGATTTTGAGGGGTTTAGAATGAGATTAAAATTGCAGAGAATATTATTACGAGTGATCCGAGCACTTGCAAAAACGTCAATACTTGATGTAGAATAACAAAGGCGAGGAGGATTGTAAACACAGGTTCTAAGGTAGAAATTACTGTTGCAGTTATAGAATCACTTTTCCCCATTCCTTTGTAGAAGAAATAGTAGGGTAGAAGAGTAGCAAATAAAGCTAAGTAAACCCCAGTGTATATAGAGGCTATTGTAAGATTGAATGAGTTAAAAAAGAGGAAAATAAGCGAGAAGGGAAAACTCCATAAGGATTGTGAGGCTATTATCTCTGTATTAGTCATTCTTCTGAGTTGAAGTCTTCTTGATTGAATTATTAGGAGTGCGTAGGTTATACCTGATGCAAGTCCCAGATATAAGTCTTTAAGCGTTATATTTGAGAGGTACATCAGGTAGACTCCAAGAAATACGGAAAAACTAGCTGCTATTTTCCTAATGTTAATTTCCTCACTCTTAGAAATCAAGGAATATAATAATACCCATAAGGGAGCCGTATATAAGAACACTGCCGAGAGGGATGCGCCAAGATAGTTTATGGTGTAGATATACGTTTCGTAAAACGTCACGGCAATTATTCCAAGAAGAATTGAGGGGAAGTCAATGATCCTCCTTATCTTTACAAGCGGTAAGATCAAAATGGAGGATACTAATGATCTAATCATAACCATTTGAAAAGGGTTTGCATCTTCTCCATAACCTATTTGAACAGCTACACCTATTGTTCCCCACAGAAAAGAAGATATGAATAGGTCTGTTATCCCTTTTTTCAGCTTCACAAGTAAAGTAATAAGGTGAAAAGATAATAAGCCAATATGAACTGGGGTAAAATACTTGGTATAGTTGGGGCGTTGGCGTTTATCTTAATCTATCTAAATTACATAACACTCACTTTTCATTATGGTATTTTACAAGTAGAAAATTTGAGACTATTAAAGAACCTCAACGTCAGTATAGTAGGAGCAAATTCTTCAGCGATTATAGTTAGAATGAATAATCCGTTGAATGTATCTGTGACTGTGTGTAATATTAGTGGTAAGTACATAGTATTTGGAAAACCTATCGTAATTCCTCCTCAAACCACTAAAAATGTAACAATCCAGATAACTAATTACCAATCCTTAGTAAATCAGATAGACAATAACGATGAGTATATTTTAATTAAGCTTAAGATCGAAAACACAACCTTAACTTCGGTGAACTTAGTATGAGGACAACAGATAGAGTTCTGTTATCATACTACGTGAGTTCTATACTGATAACATTTATTCCCTTACCTTGGTGGTACTATAGCGTTGGAGGAATTTTCGTAGTTTATGACTCACCTTTTCAGATCTCTGTGAGCCTTTTGGGTAGTAATTTAATCCTAGCTAAACTACTAAACTTATTTTTAAATGCATTTAGAATATACGTAGGCATAAACTTAGTGTACAATTCGTTGATGTTGGTGAAAGGTAAACAAGTGGCTAAGTATTCTACAATGGCGTGGTTACCATTATTCTATATCCTAGATCCTTTGCTAATTTACGTAGTATTTAATTACGTGATATCTTCAGTAACGGGAGACAATTTTAGATACCCCTTACTTATTATAGGTGTCGAGGATTTTGTAACCTCATATAATAATGTGAACATAGATATGCTGATCTTTTCATACCCTACTCTACTTTACTGGTTTACCTTTATTCCCACAATACTTTACATAACAGCATTAATAACAGGACGTAAGTCCTCAAAGTCATAAGGAAAAACCGGAGTTTATTAGATAGTCATAGATAACCATGACGTCGGCTTCTCTATCTGCTACGTTTCTCACAGCTTCTACGTACTTCCTGACGTTTTCTATCCTATCCGTTATACAACCTATTATACCTGCTTGACCGTCGTTGATCTCTAAGATCTTACATGAGTCGAGGATTTTTCTAGTCTCCGCTACTCTTCTAGTGAATATATAGAACATAACTACATCAGTTTTCTTTAAGTCTATTATCGGTATCAACTTTACTATACCTTTTTCTAAGAGGATCTTAGTTCTTTTTTCTACAAGTTTCTGAGTTAAACCTGTCTCTTGAGCTATTTCTGCAGCTTGTGCCCTAGGGTTTCTGACAAGGTATTTAACTATCTGTAAATCGTAAGGCTTAGACTCTATGATTTCCTGTTTAGGAAAGTACTTAAGAGAATAATCAGCCAAGATTTTTTTCATTCCTTCTATTTTATCCTCTATCTCTGGGATGGAACTTCCCTCAACTCTTTAGACGTTTAACCACTCTAAGCACTTGAATTTGAAGAATATTCCTTCTCCTATATAGTCATAATAGTTCTTAAAAGCTACAAAGCCGTAGTTCTTACCGTAAAAGTTAGGATTGACTAAAACCGTGTAGCCTTGGAATACTCCTTCATCTTGGAGTTTTTTAATACGATAAGTTAGGGAAGGAGGCGTAAGGCCTAATTCTTTAGCTATATTTCGTTGAGACAGGGAAGGATCCCTAAAAAGATAAATTAAAATCTTCTTTTCAAGTTCATCCATCGTAGTCACTATTTGTATTAAACCGTTTAATAGTTTTTCCTTCAAATAAATATACAATTACTGGCTAAATATGAAATCTAGATATATATAAACTTACTTTGTAATACTGATAAAAAATTAGCCGATTCCCTTCAGACTAATGTATTTATCCCTTAAGTACGAGAGTAACCCTTCAGGATCATATTCTTTTCCAAAAGCCCTCCTCAATAAGGTCTTCGGTGGATAAGTAGCACCGTATTTACAAATTAACTCTTTCAAAATCCCCTTTATCTCGTCGAACTTCCCTTGAGACACTAAATCGTAAAGGTTAGGAATCTTAAGGTAAAGCATCCCAGCGACAATATTACCTAGAGTGTATGTAGGAAAATAGCCTATAGAGCCCTGAGACCAATGTATATCCTGCAATACTCCTTCAGTATCGTTTTTAGGAGTAATGCCCAGATATTTCTCCATCATATCGTTCCAAAGGGAAGGTACTTCCTTCACCTTCATCTTCTCGTTTATTAGTCTCTTCTCGATCTCGTACCTAATTGCAATATGGAAGTTATAAGTAACTTCATCCGCGTCAACCCTTATCAGGCTCGGCTTTACAGTATTGAAATACTTGTAAATATCCTCCTCGCTATATTTGCTTAAGAATGGTAAGTTCTCCTTTAACGTCGGATATACAAGTTTTATAAATTGTATACTCCTACCAATAATATTCTCCCAAAATCTGGACTGGGACTCATGAATACCTGTTGATGCACCAGTAGCTATAGGTGTACCTTCAAATCTAGGGTCTATGAGGAGCTCGTAAATAGCGTGTCCGCTCTCGTGTATTACAGAAAACATAGTCGCCTTAAAGTCCTTTCCTTCATATCTTGTCGTAATCCTCACGTCGCTACCAGATATTCTAATTGTAAAGGGATGAGCCGAGACGTCCAGTCTGAACTTGTCTGTTGGCATATTCAGTAATTTGATTATGAACTCGTTAACTTTCTTCATCCTTTCCGTTTCATATTGAACGCTCTCTAGTTCGTGACTTGAAGGGAAATATTGCGCCTCTTGAACTTTTTTAAGTATATCGGATACCTTGGGAAGGAGAGTGTTAAAGATTCTATCTCCATCTTCAGTGGTAAAGCCCTCCTCGTAAAGGTCTAGTAGAGCATCATAAGGTTGTTTTTCATAACCTAAGTAGTCAGCTATCTTCCTCGATAGGTCTACTATCTTCTCTAGGTAGGGAGAAAAGAGGTTAAAATCGGACTTAGCCTTAGCATTTCTCCATATTACTACACTCTCATTTGTGGTCTTAGTGAATTCCTTTATTACCTCTATGGGGACTTTAGTATAGTATTTGATGCTCCTCTTCAACACTCTAACCATTCCCTTTTCTTCATCACTAAGCTTTTCCTCGTCTATTTTATCTAATTTCTCAGAAATCTTCAAGTAAACTTGTTTTTCCAGCTCATTAAATACGGAGAATACTTCGCCCCTCGTAGAAGCGTCAGCTTCTGGCATATAAGTTTCT
Source organism: Stygiolobus sp. CP850M (assembly GCF_037389425.1). Taxonomy (NCBI): domain Archaea; kingdom Thermoproteati; phylum Thermoproteota; class Thermoprotei; order Sulfolobales; family Sulfolobaceae; genus Stygiolobus; species Stygiolobus sp. CP850M. The sequence continues at coordinate 105,050 of NZ_JBBHKR010000082.1, read as the reverse complement.
GTGTCCCAGGCCATTAATGCTTCTGCATATCCGTATGCCCATAATTTCTTGTATTCCTCTAATATCTCCTTAACATTATCAAACATATGTATCAAAATACTATATGAATTTGAGTTATTTAGTGTAATGCTTTTAAATTAAAGATATATCTATATTCTATGTTCGAGGCATTAGGTAAGTTCATTGTGAACAAGTGGTATGTCGTTGTCGCATTATGGGTCATTACGCTTGTCATTGCTGCCCCTCTATCTAGTCTATTCTTTAAGTCGGTTAGTTACAAAGTGACTTTCTCCGTACCAGGTAGTACTTCGGAGATAGCTGAAAACATAGTGAATAACTATTTCAACCTAAGCGGAGCTTCTGGCTCGAATGCCGTAATAATTGTGAGGGGAAACGCTACTCCTTACGCTGGATATTTCGCAAACCTGACCAATTACGGAAACATATCCATTACCAACTATTTCTCGATAGAGAAATCTTTGCTCAATAAGACGTTCTATTCGTTAAATAAGGAGATAAATAACCTTACAAACGAATTACAGAATATCTCGAAGAGTGAATCTAATGTCTCTAGTTTTCTCTCCGAAGAGAGGGAAAATATGACATCTGAAGTAAACAGCCTCTTAAAACTTCATAATGCTACGCTAAAAGTGGAACAAGAGTTCGTTAACCTCTCCTACAAAATTAATTCGACTTCGGAACAACTTGCAGAGCTACATGACGCAATGATTCAAAACTATTCGACATTTGTTAAAATTCATGAAGGAGAAATACAAAATAATCAGACCGCTTATAACATTTCTAAATTCCTATACGTACCAGTTTCTATTTTCTTAAATTACTGGGAGTATAACTATAATTTAACTCACAACGTTAGTGAGGCTAACTTTTACGCCTTTGAAAAAACTTATCCACTACTCAGCGGAAAAGAAGCAGAATACTTCTACTTGTTTTATCAGAGGTGGGACTCATCACAACCTTTACCTGATCCATACGCCGTGGCACAAATAGATGTGGAGAATATAAGTGATGAAATTTTCAATTCTTCTCAGCTACTCTTCGTTAATTTCATGTTTAAGTATGTAAATCTGTCCAATTTCAATAATCCGCTTAATGATGAAATTTTCACGATTTATTACTTCAATTACACATATAATATACCTTTAAACTTAGCAAAATTACTGCTTTATGAGACCCCTCAAACAGCCCTCTTCTCGGTCTACTCCGAAAAGACCGGAATACCTATAACTGTAATACAATCAGTGTTTTATGCTACTCCCTTAAATGTTAGTAAAGTCTCCTTGTCTCTGATACTCTCCAAAGTAAACTCTACCAGTGAAAGAGAGTTCATCCAATGTGTCTACGAAAACCTAAGCGAAAACATGAGTACCTTTGCGGTAAAATACGTAAGTCTCCACGCTAACGTTGGCTATGGTATAGTAAGAGCCTCACTGAGCATAAATTCTACTTCAGATGCTGTCGCATTCCTAGCTGAGCAGATATCTAACAAGACGGATCTTCCTAGTTGGGTGTTTTCTTCTCTATATTATCAAGGTAATGTGAGTAACCTCTCAGCTTATTTAGTTTCACTTCACCTTGACAAACTGGAAAGCCTTCTTAAGGCCAGCAACTTAACCGCGAAACAACTTGCATTAAGGCTACTCAACGATACTGAGTCAAGACCTCTTGCTGTAACTTTGATTGTGGATTACATTAATTCGACCTCCCCCATAATAGTCCTAAATAAGACGTTGTTAATACAAGACTTATTAAACAATTTTACGTGCTATCAAGCCTTGTTATCGGGGAAGTACCCCATATATCTGAACATCAGTAATGAGCTTTACTCTAACGGTATTCTATTACTTTTCTTGAAAGGGAACTTCACGTACGACGAAGCCAGCAATCTAGAGAAAATGATAGAAAGTCAGACCCACCTAAACTTAACATTAACAGGTTCGGAACCTATATCACAACAGCTCAAAAACGTCGCTTCAGTTGCTTATTCAACGGCTATACCGGTAGGTATAGCCCTTGCAATACTTTTAGCTGGTATATACTTCAGGTCTTTTATTGCAGCCTTTATGCCGCTTACAATTTACTTCTCAGCGTTCTTCGTATCCTCTGTATTTATTTACGTGCTGGTGATTAAAGTTTTACATATAACGGTCAATTTCCTTACTCCGAGCGAAGTTTTATTGCTGTCACTGGGACTCGGCACAGATTATGTGGTCTTTATAGCCAGTAGGTATGTAGAGGAAAGAGAGAAGGGAGTTTCCAGTAAAGATGCTGTATACGAAGCCGTGAGGTGGGGAGGTAGGGCTGTCACAATAACAGCTCTCATAGTGATGCTATCGTTCTTCTTCATCTACGTTTATCGCATCCCGTTCTTCTCTGACACTGCTATATCCGACATGCTCAGCGTCATAATCATATGGCTTGCTGCAATAACTTTGTTTCCCGCTATCCTAAGAGTCGCCGGTGATAGGCTGTTCTTCCCGAGAAGGTTTAATAAGAAGGAGGAGATTAAACCTAGAAGTTTGAAGAACCCAGGTAAAATTGTAGGACTTATCTCGGCTGTAGTGATAGTGGCTTCTCTTTTCGCGTTATTCACACCTTTAACCCTTAACGTATTAGCGCTCCTACCCCCTTCACAAGCTACGGAGGGTGTGACATTCCTAAGCTCCCACTTCACTTCAGCTAACGTGTTCCCGATCTATGTAGTGATACCCTATAACGGCTCTACTAACTTCTCTTTGTCTGAATATAATTATTTTGTGAGTATATACAAAGGCCTTTCGAGTATACAAGGAGTAACAGCAGTAGACTCACCGGTATCTCCTTACGGCTATCTGGTAAACTACAGCAGCTTATCCTCCTATAATTACACGCAATATATATCTCATGGATACGTTCTCTTTGTAGTAAACCAGAAATATCAGCCCTTCTCTCTTCAAGCATTTAACGTTGTAAAGCAAGTGCTTAGCGTTATAGGAGGCAGAGGCTATGTTGGCGGGGGCCCGGTGGACTCCTACAACATATATAACTTTGTTCAGTCCAATTTCTTCATAGTGCTGGGAGAGATCACGTTCACGATGTTCGTGATACTTCTAGTAATGACGAGGAGCTTGTCTGTGTCCTCTGTAATAATTTACGTAATAATGTCTGCTGTTGCGATAACATTGGGGCTCGAGAGACTTGTCTTCAGTACCCTTTTGGGCTTTTCTATCTTCGCTATTGTGCCTCTATTTCTCGTAGCGATCATCATAGGTATCGGAATGGACTATAACATATTTCTCGTAGCCAGAATCCACGAGGAGTTAGAAAAGGGAAAGGACATGGCCGACGCAATATCAACGTCTGTCGGGGCTTTAAGGGTCACTATTGCTTTCTTAGGTTTGATCTTTGCAGGGACTTTAGGCTCACTTATGTTGGTTAACGCATCTATACTTCAGGAATTGGGCTTTGCATTTGCTGTAGCGGCGATCATGGAGACGACGTTATTGTGGGCTTATTTAGCTCCGTCGTTGCTGCTGATTTTGTACAAACGTTTCAAAATTAGGCCTAAACTCATTGTTTAACAGCCTCAACGCACACAAAAGAACCGGAATCTCCTTCCCTTATTTCGTCTATTTTTTCATCTTCATTAGGTGAGAAGAAAAGGGTAGATCTTATCGCCTTTATTTTCATCCCTTCCGAGGTAAACGCTTCGTAAAGCTCTCTTTTGCTCACGAAGTTAGCGTGAGAGTAATATTTATGTCCCTTCTTTCCTAATGATTCGTAGTACATTCCGAAAGGGGAATCTCTAGGTACGTAACATATGACAACCTTGTTCTTACTAACTCTTTTCATTTCTTTCACTAGCTTCCTAGGGTCTTCAACGAAACACACCGTAACAGAGGAGAAAACACAAGGAAAAGCGTTATCTCTAAAGGGTAATTGAAGAGCATCTCCCTGAACTCTATCTTCTTTTTCCGGTGTGTTAATCAGCATAAATATTGAAATATCAAGTGAAATCACGTTCCCTTTAATCACCTCATGAAATATACCCGGCCCAGAGCCTACGTCTAGGCAGTCTCTTAAGTTGAAGGAGGATACAACTCTCTTTTCACTCTCGTAACTTTTTTCATGGATTTTATACCACTTTGTATAACCTTCAGGGTCATTGAATATTTCCATTATTACGATTCTTGTTTCAAGGGTAATAAATTGCTATTTAGATATATGGAAAAACTTCTCAGGTAAAAATCTAATTTAGTCCTTTCTCGGAATTTATATTGTGCTGAATACTATTAAGGTGGGACTTAAACTTTTACCTCACGTCTTACGATTAAGGGATTACCGTTTGAGGACTTTGAAGGGAGAGAAAATAGACGAGGAGAAGATGTATAGAGATGCAGAGAAGTTTCTCAATGTTATCGTGTCTCTAGGACCAGTGTTTATAAAATTCGGCCAAGTTCTGTCAGTACACTCCGATATATTACCAGAGCCCTACCTTAAAGTCCTTTCACGTCTGCAAGATGATGTACCTCCAGCACCTTGGGAAGAGGTGTTTAAGATTATTAAGGAGGACTTAGGTGAGAAATTAAAAGAGTTCGAGATCAATCCTGAACCAATATCTACTGCTAGTATTGGGCAGGTTTATTTGGCCAAGAGAAAAAGTGACGGTAAGACTGTAGTTATCAAGGTTAACAGACCTAGAATTAGGGAGATTGCTGAAGAGGATATAAAGATCATGAGATCACTACTACCCTACACTAAGTTTTTAATGGACGAGTCTTTTTACGAGAGCTTGAGGGCTATAGTTAACGACTTCAGTAGGCGAATTTTTGAGGAGATGGACTTCACGAAAGAAGAGTACTACATGAGGAAAATAAGGGAGGAATTAGCCGATTTCCCAGACGTAATTATCCCCATCCCTTATTTTTCCACAAAGAGAGTACTTGTGATGGAATACATTAAGGGATATAAAGTAACCTCTGAAGAAGCTAAGAAAATTGTAAAACCGTCGGAACTGGCTTACAGAATATTTAAGGTCTTCATGGTAATGCTTCTTGAAAAAGAGTACTTCCACGCGGATCCCCATCCGGGCAATTTAGCTGTAGATGATAATGGAAATTTGATCATTTACGACTTCGGAATGGTAGGGAAAATGGATCACGAAACTAGGCTAAGGCTTTTGAGGGCTTACGTAGCCTTAATACGTCTCGACGGTATAGGACTTGTAAAAGTTTTAGAAGAACTGGGGGCAATTCAACCTGAGGCTGATAGAGAGGTCTTGGCAAAAGGTATAGAATTATTTCTGCAACAGTTTCAGGGAATTACGGCTGAGACCCTTGAAGTAGAGCAGTTTCTTGAGGCTGCAAATGAGGTTTTTTATAGATTTCCCTTAAAGTTACCCGAAAAACTTACACTTTATATAAGAATGACTTCGATTTTAGGAAGCACGTGCCTTCAGATAGATCCAGACTTTAACTTCTTTCTTAACCTACAAAGACTGATAGAAGAGGAAGGTTTAGTCTTTGAGGCGATACTGAGCGACTTCAGGAATACAGTCAATGCCGCAATACGTAAATTCAGATTGTCCATACTGGAAAAACCTATCATAGTTCAAAATAAGAGAAATAGAACTTATGTGAAGGCGATTTCAATATCCTTAGTATTTGCAGGGTTAGTTTACTATTTGATCACCAGGGACTCTACGATACCCCTACTCCTTGGATTACTTGCCCTAGTTTTAGCAACGACCAGAGACTAAAAATTATGTCTGGTATATACTCTTACTTACGCGGAAAGAATACGTAAAGTTAAATCCTTATCTATCATTCTATCTTAATACTGGCTGATCCAGCTATCGGTATCCTTATTGTAAGTACACCGTTTTCATATTTTCCAGTTATTTGAGCGTCTTTAGCCGGAGTAACGGGTAGCTTAATCTCTTTTCTCACATACTTCGGTCTTTGAGTAACGTATTTTACTCCAGGCTCGCTTATGTCCCTCTCTGCTTCTATTATTAGTTCGTTTTGTCCCGTAATTCTTGCCTTAATTTTCTCCTTGCTAAATCCAGCCAGGTCGGCTACGACTACTAAATATCCTCCTTCCTCATACACGTCGACTGGTGGGTAGACTATTTCGAATACGCTTCTACTTAGCTCTTCTGCTCTCTTCCCCAACTCTTTTCCTATGAAATAGGCGAAACTCATCTTCTTCACCTCTTACCTCTTCTCTTCATTAATAGAGAAAGTAATTTGAATATTATATACCATCTGAGTAGACGTCCCATACAATCATTATCATTTTGGTGTTATTTATTCTTTTGTTTTGTAATTACTTAAACCTTGTCCTAGTTGAGTACATGAAAAATTTAAGGTCATTATATAAATGACTTCAGTTTGTGTTATTAATGGTATTATCATATAAAATCTAAGACTTGTTAATACTTCCTATTTTCATTTATAAATGTTACGATATAAGTAAATTAATCGCCTTGATATCAATTACTCTAAGTTCGGATAAATTTACAGTACTCCATTTCTTACAAGAACACAAGAGGGTATTAAGGTCATTTAGAAATATCACAATTACTAAGGATGAAAGAATTTTAATAAAAGGTAGGGAATATCATTTAATTAAAAAGGAAGTAACGCTGTTAGACGTAATTTATACACTTACAAGACCCTCTATTCTCGGAAAGAATACTTTAGTGTTTAGATTTTCAGTACTACCTAAGAACTCAGGGTGTACAGTATCTGTGTCAACAAATCCCGAGAAGTTCGAATACGAGATAGACGAAAAGAAATTCATGGAAGAATTCAGCATTTTTCAAACAGAGGTCTTGGCGGTGTCTAAACCAATCCTTACAATGTCTGTGCCTCGTGACAAAATACCAGAGATTATTGAATTAGCAATTAGTAGGAGTTTAGGTAATATGATACTCCTTTGGTTCTCCTCTAAAGACGATAAATACGTTAGAGTTAAGGTAAAGAACGGAGAACTAGTAGAAAAAATCGGGAACTTTGAAGATATCTCAACAGATCCGGTTAACGTTATTGTTAAACAATTGGCTGAAACTTAATTTACTTTTTCCTTACGAAGATCAGTAATGCTCCTACAATAATCACAATAATTATACCTATGATAGTTATTGCAGGTGTTGATATACCGCTCGTAGAAGAGCTTGATGGTGGTGCGATCATTACGTTACTGACGCTATTATTTCCAAGTGCTGAACTGGTTTGTGATGAGCTTGTCTGAGTAGTTGAGGACTGTGTTGTTGACGCTTGTGGAGCCTGAGTTGAAGTTGTTGTACTCTGGGTAGTTGAGGATTGTGTTGTCGATGTTTGTGAAGAAGTGCTTGAAGTTGTTTGTGAATAAACTATGAAATAGGTTGTGGTCGGATCGTCGTATACAACTACCGTGTTATTTACCACGAAGTAATTAGATGAATTCAGCTCAATTACTTCTCCTGAAACTTCCTTATATACGGTTATGTTCCCTTGCATCATTAAGGTTACGTTAAACACAATACTTCCAGTTGAATTCACCATAACCTCCTGAGCTTGGTGCTGAACACCTTTGATCGTAACTATCGTGGGCTGTACTTGGATAGGCTTAACTATACTTACATTGACAGTCTGGTTGCTTTCAGTAACTACCACTACTTTCATATTTCCAGTTAGGTTTAGGTAAACTAGTGTACCTCCCTCAGTTCCATTAACGTTAACGTTGTGGGACAAGCTAACTAGAGCAGTAGATATAACTTCCCCGTTATTACCTACTAATACTATAACCTCCTTTCCGTTAATATCTACGTCTCCATGACTCTCAACATGGATTTGTGGTACCCTCGCACCTTGGTATATTACGATCTTCTCCTCCCCGAAATACACGTTAGATGTAGATCCTACTGAAAGTTTTAACTGAGTTCCATTAAAGCTTACCATGTGAACATACCCTAAAGCAGTTCCGTTAACTCCGTAAAATTCTACAGTTTCGAAGTTGGCTTTTACATGGCCTATTAAACCTGATTGAGCAAATCCAAGACCTTCACCCTTCCAAATCAAAGAAGCTACTGTAGTTCCATTAAAGTACGATAGTTCAGGTGTTATATTCTCTTGACTCGCCATAAATAATTGTCCGTTTATCTCCGTTGTGAAATTTAACGGCTGGTATCTTTTAGGTAGGTTTATTGGTACTGTTAACTTAACCTCTGTGGTTAAAGTAGAGGTAACACTTTGTATAGTATATAAATTCATTGTAAGATTTACGGTCTCTGGTTGTCCTACTTTAATAGTAACGGGAATGTTAGCTATCTCACTACCGTTGGCGAATTCTAGGTACACTGTTCCCGTACCGTTTATATATGCAAAAGTGTCGACTTTAGTAGAGTTAAACCCAGACCATACGAGTGTGGAAGTTCCACTCCCGTTTACTACTACCCCGATTAAGTTAGGAATGTTAGTGACCACTGTAAGGGTCATGTTAGGGAAAGCTTGTACTGTAACATATCCATTAACAGTGGAGAGTGAGTTTGAGAAGATCATTGTATATGTTGTTATGTTAGCATACACATCAAGTGTTCCTCCCACAGACCCTGTGTAATTAGCTCTTGCTGACTCCACTTTATATACAACTATTGAACCAGAGGCCATAGGCATTATATTTCCTCCAAGTCCGTTTTGAGCACTATAGGAACTGTAATACCTCTCGTAGACCATGTTTACTTGTGCTTTAGATGATGAAGCATGAGAGAGCACTACGTTAGGAGCAAGTAGTAGAGAGGCTAAAAAAGCGAATATTAAGGCGTAAGCGAAAAATTTGTTTCCCCCTTTTTTTATAAATTCAGTTATCATCAATACTACACAATTTGTTTCAACTATAAAAGGTTAATGAGAATATGAAGTTAATGTATTTTCTATGACTTGAATATAAACTTTTCAACTTGTTTCATAGATTTTGGAACACCCAAAGCCTTTCTTTTCCACCAGTTCATTAATAGAAAAACACAGAGTTTTCTAATCTACGTCCTCAAAGTTTATAATCTTTATGAATAATCGTAAATGGTGTTAGGGAAGTTAATTTTTCAAAACCTTCAAAAGTTTGGTTTTCCCTATCCCATAGACAAGTCAGTATGTACGTCTTGGGCAAAGGACATTCCGAAAGGAGGGGAAACGATAATCTACACTTCGTGTATGTATCAGACTGCCTCATTAAGCGATATCTTCTCCAAATTCATTCCATATGCAGAAAAGCTTTCATCGTTATCAGCATTAGCTAAACTAGTAAAACCCTCAAAGGAAGAAATTGATAGGGCATATAGGATATTACAAAATATATCCTTAATGCTGAAGAGAAGAGGAGTTCAGTTCGGATACTTATACGAAAGCGAGCCGTATAGCGGTGCAATATTATTAGAGCTTGGCTATTTAGATGAGTTTGCTGAATACGCTAAGATTGTGACGGACTTCTTTAAGCAAAAAGGTATTAAGAGGATAATCACGGTAGATCCTCACACACATAACGCGTTGCTAAGGTATAAAGAATTCACGAATTTTGACGTAGATGTCGTCAGTTATTTCGAGCTTTTAGGTAACGTTAAAGCTAGGATGCAAGGCGAGATTGTAGTTCACGATTCTTGTTTGTATTCCAGATTTTTAGGAAAGAGAGAAGTCTACAGATCTCTGTTAAATTCCTCAGGAGTGAAACTTGTTGAAGATGAGTTAGTGACCGAGAAAGATACTTCTTATTGTTGTGGAGGACCAATAAAGCCGGTAAACAGAGAGTTAAGCGAGAAAATTGCTAGGCTAAGAGTGGAGCAACTTAAAAGGTTGAGCGAGAACATAGTAGTAGTCTGTCCCATGTGTTATGCAAATTTATCTAAATATCACAAAATCCTCGACTTTGCTGAGGTGGTAGAATGAGCGAATGGGATATTGCAGTTGAAAGAACCATAAACAATAACGTACCTAGAGTTCATAAGATACTATCCCAATACTCTTATATTCAAGACCTTGCAAAGGAGCTCAGAAAGGCTAAGTTAGAGGTTTTGAACAACCTACAAAAATACGTAGAACAGACCATGGAGTCGGTTAAGAGAATGGGGGGTAATGCATATTATGCAACTAACGTGTATGAAGCTAGAGAGATTATAGCGAAGATCGTAGGAAAGAACAAGATAGTGGTTTTTGGGAAATCCATGGTTGCTTACGAGATGAGGTTGAGGGAGTATTTAAAGGAACTAGGTAATGAAGTGTGGGAGACAGACTTAGGTGAGTTTTTAATACAATTAGCTAATGAGCCTCCCTCTCATATAATAGCTCCTGCCATCCATATGACTAGAGAGAGGGTTGCAAAACTCCTCAGGGAGAAGTTAGGAGTAGAGGTAAGTGAAAACGCGACTCATGAGGAGTTAGTAGCAATTGTAAGAAAGTTCCTCAGGGAGAAATTTGTCAATGCTGATGTAGGTATAACCGGGGCTAATGCGATAGCCGCTGACACCGGCTCTATCATTCTTGTCGAAAATGAGGGAAATATAAGGATGTCCACTGTCCTACCCTCAGTGCATATCGCTGTGGCTGGGGTTGAAAAGATAGTACCTACATTTTACCATGCATTGTTAGAAGCTACGGTTCAAGCTGCCTATGCTGGTCTCTATCCACCTACATATATTAACCTAACCTCGGGTCCAAGTTCTACGGGAGATATCGAGATGAAAAGGGTTAGCCCAGCTCACGGACCTAAAGAATTTCACTTAGTCCTCTTAGATAACGGCAGAGTTAAGATAAGCCAAGACAAAGTGTTAAAAGAGGCATTACTTTGTATAAGGTGCGGCAGATGTCATCTCCACTGCCCGGTCTACAGAGTTCTGGGAGTTAATTGGGGAGTTCCTCCTTTTACTGGGCCTATGGGGGCAATGTGGTCTTACATTGTTTACGGTGATACCAAACCGGCGACACTTTGTACCCATTCTGGGAACTGTAAAGAAGCCTGTCCTATGGAAATTAATATACCGGGTGTTTTAGAAAAGATCAAGTGGATAGCGAATGACAAAGAGCGTAATAAGACATGAAAACGGTCTCCTGATAGAGCTCAACAAAAGAGGCGTTGAAGCGATCTTAGTAAACGGAGAGGTCAGTTTAGGGGAATATGATGGTGTTGAGTTCAAGAAAAAACGAGTGAGCGAGGATAAGGCTGAGTTTGTCAGAAAAGTGGTTTCCGAAGTTAGGACAATGATGGAGATCTGTCCTCACGTGATAAGTATAATAATGTCCGACATGTTTTACGTGAAGTTTCTATTCAACGGTAAAGAAGTGGTAGCATTTGTTTCGGAAGATATGATAACCTTTAGTTCTGAAGGAGAAGTGGACGAGGAGTTAAAAGACGAAATCAGAAAATGTGTTGATAGGTTCAAAGAGGTAATTCTAAAAACGCAGAGTGGAAATGAGTGATTATGAAAAAGTGTCCTCGATGTGGATATGAGAATTCAGACAATGCAGTCTTCTGTGAAAAATGCCATTATCCCTTGCCACTTACTCCGCCAAAACTTACTAAATGCCCTAGATGCGGTTATGAGAACCCTGAAGGAGTGATGTTCTGTGAAAAATGTCATTATCCTCTCTTTCAGATTCCAGTGTCTGATGTTCAACAACCGCCAAAAGAGGAGGAGAAACCTAAGATAGTCCTCAAAAGTTCAGACTATACTATGCTCTTGATAGGGAGTGTGATCACGTCTTTCGCTATAGCTCTTTTCTTCTTGTTCTATCCAGATATGAAGATTCTTTATACGGTCTTTAATGTGATGGGGACTGTGTTTCTTATAGTTCCATTTATTAAGGTAAATAAATTATATTGGTCTGCAGTGGTAGGAAGTATCGGAATATTCTTTTTGTCTCCTAATTCCTTAGTAGGAGTACTTTTATTCTCCTTTGGTGGAGTCATAGTCTCTACGGCTTTGAGGGAATTGTATTTAAGCATTAAAGACAACATCGTTCAATTCTCTTCATTACTTCTTTTGTTAGGTTATCTATTCGGTATGTTCATTTTAAACTTTTATATGGTAACTATTTCAGGCTACGCACTCTTAGCTATATATTCAGTCCAGCAAACATTTAAAAAGAATTCAAACCCAGGCTAAAAGTCCTTTGTCTTCTTCTCCTCTATATATTCCTTCAATTGAGATCGGGATCTCGAGCTCCGGCATTAAAGGGTGCTTCTTGATATAAAACCTATAGCCCCACTTGCTACTAGATACCCTTATTATAACGTGCATTGAGTGGTGGTTAAAAGTCCCTCCCTGAGGCAGACCATTAACTTCTCTTGTGAACACCCATACGTTTCTCCTAAGAGCTGAAGTAATTACAGTGTAATCTTTTCTGTGAAAATATGGGTCAATAACTATTACCTCACCTTGAAAACTATCTATTGTAGGTTTTACGTCTTCTGCCTTGAAGGCCCTCCTTATAACTATTTCACCGTAATTTCCGGTTATCCTTTGGAACTTCTTTACAAGAAAAGGATCGAACTTTCCGAACTCTTGTACGATCACTACATTTATTGGTGCTGAAGATGCTACAGCCCTATGGGCTAGGAATAGAACATCCTCCCAATTTCCGTAAAACTCAACTCTTTCATTGCCTTCAAGGATCTTATCAATATTTTCAATTCCTAGCCTCATGTTTTTAAACATGTTTATTAAATAGTGAGGGTGTAAATTGAAATTATTGTAATATTTTCAGCTAACTCTCCGTATTCATAATAAATGAACATACATACTTTTAGTAATCCTTGAGAGAGTAGGACTATGGGCAGGACACTTCCCTCACTTACGCAAGCAATAAAGGAGGAAACCGAGAGGTTAAGAAGAGTAGCGGAACGGGTCAGGGACGAGAGGTTAAGGGAGAAACTCCTCAAAGCCCTTGATCACACTAGGGAGTTACAAGACGCGTTTTACGACGAGATAGCAGACCCTCAAGAGATAGTCCTCCTTACTCTAATCCTTTATATGTGTGGTGAAGATGACAAGAGGATACATCATTGACGTTAAGCCATTAAAGAGGAAACTGAAACTGATATTCGAGAAGGGAGTTGAGGCTGAGATAAGTACTACTTTCCCTTTATACTTAATTCTCGACAACCCTGAGCCATTACTGGAACACCCTGCAGTTGAAAGGTTCGAAGAAGAGAGCTGGTACTTCCCGCCTGATTATAAAAAGAAAGGAACGGTTTATAGGATAGAGATCAATGACTTATCTTATTACGACGACATAGTGAAGAGAGCTAAAGAGAGACTTAGAGCTATCCATGTAAATACTTATCCTTCAGTGCTAACTCAAACCCTCCTCAGGCTAAAGGCATATCCCATGCATCTAATCTCAGTAGAGAACGGTAGAGTAACTCTCTTGGAAGAAGAGGGATCTCTTTCAATGCCGGATTTGAAAATAGCTACGGTAGAGACATATAGCTGGTATGGGTTAAGCGAGAAGGGCGAAAAATACAAGTTATACTTAAATGGGGAGGAGATTGATAGTGGATATACTAAGGACTTTGAATTCAATGAGTTTGTAGACTTAGCTGAGTGTATGGGAGTTACTTGTAAGGGTTTTAGAAAAGTAACGGTTAGAATAGATCTGACTAAAGCATTCCTTAGGGCTAAGGGATTGATGGAGTGGAGTAAGCTTTCTAAGACTTTACTTAGGGAGATAAGATACGCTAAGATAGGTAAAGTAGTTACTACCAATGTCGCAATAAAGGCTTTGAGGAGGAAATACTTAATCCCAGACATTAAGGTTAACGTAGAAAAAGCGAAGACTTTAGACCAATTAACTAGAGCCGACAAGGGTGGTTTGATACTCATACCTAAGCCTGGCTGTTATAATGACGTATACCAGATGGACTTCTCCTCTTTTTACCCGTCTATAATTATTAAGTATAATATATCACCCGAAACAATAGACAAATGTGAAGACGTAAAGACAGATATAGGGCATTCCATTTGCTTCAAGAGAAGGGGAATAGTACCTGAAGCACTTGAGGAAATAGTGAATAGGAAAGAAGCACTTAAAAGAATTGACGAGGAGAGGGTTGAGGCTATTAAGTGGGTACTAGTAGCTTCCTTTGGCTATTTAGGATATAGACACTCCCGTTTCGGCAGGATAGAGGCTTATGAACTCGTCACTTACTTCTCTAGGAAGATCATGAGGGAGGCGATGAAGATAATTGAAAACAATGGTGGCAAGATACTTCATGCTATAGTAGACTCAATATTTTACCAAGGGGATAATGATATCTCATATGAAGTAGAAAAAACTTTAGGTTTTAGGGTAAAGAGTGAGAAGTATAACTGGGTGATCTTTACCCAGAGTAGGGGATATGGTGTCCCTACAAGATACGTTGCTAGATATCCTGACGGGAAGGTAAAGGTAAAGGGTTTGATAAGGGAGAATTTACCATTTGTCGTAAAGAGATTTCTACAAGAATCTGTTAACATATTAGCTGAGGCTGAAACTTGTGAACAAGCTAGGGAGAAAATCGTTGAGGTAGACTTAATGAAAGAGGAATTGTTAAGTAAATTAGAGCCTCAGGATTTCGTAATAAAAATTAAAGACAGAGCGTATCTAAGAGGATCCAATGGATTTTATAATGCAGAGCTGGGTTATAGTGGTGTTAATTTAGAGTATTATCGAGACTATGTGAACAGATGGGAAGAAATTTTACTATCCCCACTTTATATTATGAACGGATGATGAGCTTGACCGAGCTCGAAAAGGTGAGATAAGGCCAGCATCCTGACCTTGTTTACGAATTTTAAATTAGAAAAAAGTGTTTTATATTTATTCAATAACTTTATTAAATTAAGGAAAAATACACGCCAGTCTAAATTATATTTATTCATGTTTTTATAATCCGATTATAAAAAGCATCAAATAAGATCCGTAAGCAAGATATAAAATTTTATAAGAGATTCAGTATTTCTTTAAATCTTAAAAAATTAAAAAACTTTATTATTATTAATATTATAAGGAAGTAGCTAAATATTTATATTATTCAATGATTTAACAATAAGATATGTTATCATCTACCGTTTTTATATTCTATTTTTTTGAATTGATCTAGCAATGTTTTCAATTCGTTCTTTTTAGCCTTTATCTGTTGTAAAACTTCAAGTGCTTGTTTCCCTTTTTGAGTTAGATAATATGAATTATCCTTCCTTATTAAATATCCTTTATTCTCTAACTCAGGTAAGTATTTTTTGGCTACTTCATATGTTATCCCTGCAGCATACATCAATCTAGTCTTGTTGACTCCGTCTTCTTTGCAGGCTGAAAGAATATCTGCAATTATGTCATATTTATCTCTCTTTCTCTTGTTAAACTCTAGCATATAATAAATAAAAACAAACATATATTTAAAAATTTTTACTAGATTCAGTACATGTAAATAACATATCAAATATCTTTTTTAGATTGATAATACTGTGAGTAGCTTAAAGTGATAGAATTTTTTGAACTAAACTAGTTTAGAATCTACTAAAAAGTAAAATTAAAACATATTATTTAAAAAAAGAACTAGTATCAAAATTCAGCATTAATAAATCTTTCTCTTTAGAATATTGAAAGTTGGACTCTCGAAACTGGCTATAACCGTACTTTTATTATAAAATTGCTTATTAAGTATATACTCCAATTTCTGAGAGGAAAGTTTATAATTAAAATCCAGATATCAAGAGAAACTTCTATCTCTACGTAAAATTTTGGATAGTTATTGAGTTTTGTGGTCCAAGCTCTTTTTCATCAAGAAGTCTATTTAAGCATTTCTAACGTAATCTATCGTCAGCTCGATTTATATAGTCTTTTTCGGTGCTTTACGTAAACCACGTTTTTCTTAAGGTAAAAATGATTTAGTAGTTGAAATAAAATTTAATAAAAGCGCACCAATAGTGATGTAATAAGATGTCTATGGAACCTTTAAGTAGAGAAAATAAACGAATGCTTAGGGTTTTGGGTATTAACAGTGACGATTTTATTGTTAGGAGGATATCAGTACGTCTTATAGGAGATTACGAAAAGTTTTTCAGAAATATTATTCCTGAAAACATAGAAGAGATAATTTTGTTAATATCACCTAAAATTAATGGAGAGGAAATTATAACGAGTTTGAACAAGTCCTTCAAAGAGATTCCTATCTTTTTAATTCAATCAGACTCATTGGCTGAAGACGAGATAATAGTAATAACTAGATAGTAACTTCCTCTCCGCCTTGGAAGGGTCGAGGGTTCCCTTCCAGAGGGTTCATCGTTCCCACTATCGATTCGGGTTTACATCTCTCATCTGGTGGGCAGTCGAGTGGCTCAGAGAACCACTCCCATTTGAAAGGGGGACTTTTATTGTTAAGCTCTAGTCCCTTGAAGGAAAGAGGCGTCACTGCTTGCTCCTCCCACAGTCCCATTAAGCCCTCAATCGAGTTGGGGAGGAGCGTCATTAGCGCCACTAAGAGAAATTTTGGCAAAGAAAGTATTTAAACACGGGGCTATCCATCCCTGCTGGCGAGACTTTCCGCCCCCTTAACCCCTTTCTTTGTAACTTACTTAATTGATTATATTCTGAAATAAAAAGGAGGAATAAGATAATAGTATACATGGACTTTAATTTATCCGAGGAAGAAAAACTACTAAAGGATAATATACATGAATTTTTGCAGAAGAAATTAAGGCCTATAATGAGGACCATAGATCAAGAGGAGAGAATTCCAAGGGAATTCGTGAGAGAGGCTGGAAAGATGGGTATATGGGGAGCAGTTTTCTCGAAAGACGTAGGGGGTTTGCAACTTTCCATGACTTCAGCAGTAATAATTGCTGAAGAACTTGGGTGGGCAGATTTTTCTCTTGCCACAGGTGTAATGTATGTTTTAGAGGAGGGATGGGGTTATGTTCTTGACAGATTGGGTAATAGTGAGTTAAGGCAAGAAGTACTCCCTAAAGTTGTTGAGGGAGATTATTTCTTAGGAGTAGCATCTACGGAGCCTGCTGGAGGAAGTGATGTAGCTTCCATTAGGACTCAAGCTATAAAGAAGGACGGGAATTACGTTATCAGGGGTCAGAAGATATACATAAGTGGGGCATTAGAGGCAAAGGGATGGGGAGGAGGTCATCTAGTTCTGGCAAAGACTAATCCTCAAGAAAAGCATAAAGGAATTTCGATAATTTATGTTCCAACTACGGACGAAAGAGTCAGGGTAACAAAGATAAATAATATGGGCAGAATGGGAATCTCAACGGCAATCGTGAACTATGAGGACGTAAGTGTTCCTCAGAAAAACTTGGTAGGAGAAGAGAACAAAGGGTTTTATCATGCAATGGAAGGATTTAACCATGCTAGAGTTTTAGTCGCCGGAATTTGTTTAGGAGCAGCTAAAGCCATTCTTGATCAGGGCATTGAATACATTAAGAATAGAGAGGTATTTGGCCAGAAACTTAAGGATTTTCAGGCTATTGCATTTGAGGCTGCGGAGTTATATACGCGTCTTGAAATGGCAAGACTTTTGACTTACAAGGCTGCATGGGCGTTAGACAAGGGCGTTAAAGATGCGCATGTAATAGTTGCCATGGCTAAGTTGTCGGCTCCACAAGTGGCCCTAGATATAGCTAAATCCGTGATGATGTGGATGGGAGGATATGGGTATAGTAAAGATGCTTTAATAGAAGCTGGCTTTAGGGGTATTGTAAGTTACCTAGTTGGCGCAGAGGGTGCAATGAACATAATGAAGCTGATAATTTCTAGGGGGATCCTCGCATAATTTTTTTTAATATAAAAATTCTATTATCTCTATCCAAATTTCCTATTTAAAATAATTAAAGTAAACAAAGTTAAAGAATTTTTATCTTGTTTTAAGAGTTTATGTAGAGCTAATAGATGTTTTTAAACAACTTTAACTCTCATTACTTGACGTTAATTTCTCACTATTCCTAAATCAAATCCCATTCTGTTAACCTCATTTAAAGTATCTCTTACGGTCTTTATAAGTGAGTTAAATGACGCTTTGTACTCATTTACAAGGCTTAATAATAATTCTTCGAATCTACTTCCTTTTATATCAAGAATAAAAGTCTCTACTATTTTTGTTGTTTTTTCCACTTCCTTTTCGGTGCTATTAATATATTCAAGGCTTGACCTTAAAGTCTTAATGTAATCACTCGCTATCTGTCTCTTAGTCTCGTCATCAAGACCTGAAGAAGATACGAGGGAGTAATAAAGTGTTTCTACTAACTTCTGAAACTTTCTGAAGTCTGAGATCTCCCTTAAGAGTTTTAATCCTAATCTATAGACAGATATTTCATCAGATGTAGTAAGCTGGTTCACCATAATTACTCTTCTCTTTAAGGTATCTATGTTATTTACGGTTTCGGTTACTGAAATAGCTTCGTCAATCATGTGTTTGATTATTTTCATTAAACTCTTTAGAGAGGAATATATAGGGAAAACATTACCTACATCCTCTATTTTAAGTGTGTTCTTTACTGAATTTATGATCATTTCTATTTCATTCTCTAATATTTCGTATTGTTGTTTTATCTTTAATATCTCCTCCTTTACATTCTCTATTGTGTGATAAAGTTTAACCAGAGTTTCGATGCTTCCCGAAAACTCGGGATACTGCATAAAAACTATACTACTGTAAAGCCTGCCTAGCAAAATTCCAGTAGAGGATAAGGTCTTATTATAGCTCACAAAAAGTTGTGTTAGTTTTTCGTTTATCTCTCTAACGTACTTAGTGTCGTCATTTCTCCAGCTCATAATATTAATATTAATCATAAAGATAATATTTGATAACTAGTGTTTCGTCAATAGAGATTGTTGAAAATTATATCTAATTCTAGTAGATTATTAAGACTAAATTTTGTTTATTTTACTGGCGTTATTAAAAATATTTTAATTCTACATCAACAATTAGTGAACATTTTATCAGCTGTAATTATATACACTCTATTTCCTGTTTCAGATATCTTCTTTATTTCATCAAGAATTTCCGCCTTTTTCTCCTCAGTTTGATACTCCTCCGGGTATTCAATGATTATTATAGCATTCTTAGCCTTGGAAATCAAAGCCTTCAGGACAGCGAACGATAACGTAGAAGGTTCTTTTACCTCCGTGTTGTTCTTCAGTACTCTGCCCTCCTTAGTTAACTTTAATCCATCACCTAGGTCTCTATCACCTAGCTTCTTCAATTTATGTATTGTCATCCTACATTTCTCTGAGAACAGTTGAGCTTCTTCCTCATTATTGAGAGCGGAAAAAGAGGCTGAAAGAATAAAAGGCCTAGCATAAGGCACATAAATCAGTTCACTCACTCCCTCTTTCTTTATGAACTCCTCTCTGACGTCATATAGGATCGGTTCTAGAATACTTTCAATGAGGGATTGGGATATGTCGGTGAGTTGTTGATGAATACCAATGGCTTTTTGATTTGTCTCCCTAGCTGTGACTACCAGTACTTTATTCAGTTCGTCCGCACTTATCTCTCTGTTGAAGCCTTTATTTTCCAACGGCAGTTTTATGTTTACTTCTGTATGTAAATTGCCACTGCTCACTTCCATTTTTGCGTTGAGGAAGAAGTTCTTTACACCTGTATACCGTGATAAATCAATGGAAATCGAGTTACTTGAGACATTTTCCAATTCGAAACCAGTGAACCGTCTGATCACATCCGATACTCTAATATCAAACAGTAAAGACTCTTTTAGCCTGATTACTCCATCTACAACAGTTAACTCTAAGGTCGTATTTAATGAAGGTATTACAGACGGTAAGATGTAGGAAGGATTAGCATTTCTGAACGCTAATTCTCTGTAAACTGATGCTACCTCAAATAACGTAAAGTAAAGCTTCCTTATTAAGTCTTCATACGCTCTTTCAAGTCTGAAATTCAACTCCCACGATACTTTCTTTTTGATATTCTCTAAGCCTTCATCATCAAGTATTTTATACTTCTCGATTAAATCACTTAAGTCCTTATATCCGTAGAATATATAACATGTCATAAAAGCTAGTTGTAATCATTAAAAATAAAAAAGTGTTATGAAGTTTCTAACTCTTTGAAATAAGAATAAAACTGTCAAATAGAATTGAGTAAGTATGTGGTGGTGGAAATATTACTTTATGTCTTTCATGGTTATCCTACTGACTGAAACGCTGATATCGTTGATAGTTCCTTCAACAGTTGTTAATACTCTCGCTGAACTAGTTTTAGCATTTTTAATATGGTATCTGCTATCTCCCTATATAATGATATCGGCACTCAGAATTAAAGAGGTAAAGGATGAAAACTTGTTAAGGTTAGCAAGCTATTCAGCCGCTCTCTTAGGTGTTAAACGCGTAAAGGTTTATGAAATTCAGTCAAGTTATCTGAACGCTCTGGCTTTTGGAAACGTGTTCTTCAACGCCGTAGCATTGACTAAACCTTTAATTGAGGGTTTAAATGATAAAGAACTTGTTGCCGTTCTAGCTCATGAGTTCGCACATATAAAGAACAAAGATACGGAGATCCAGTGGTTTTACATCCTAGCAGTTAACATTGTGTACGCTTTACTATCATTTTATATGCTTCCCTTAGGGCTATTTGCACTCGCTTTAGGAATAATAAGTATGTTCTATTTTCATAGATATTTGGAGAAAAAAGCTGATATCACCGCTGCGAGTACAACCCAGTGGATATCGGAGTACTTATCATATGCTCTAATTAAAATCGCGTATCTCTCCACTACTCTACCGACGTCGATGCTTAAATATTTTCCCGAATTTCAGTTACTCTTCATTAAACAAAGCCTGCTCGGAAGTAAGGAGAGGGAGAAATTCTTTTCCACTCATCCCAGCCTGAATGAAAGGTTAAGATATCTAGAGGACATATCGCGACGTTGGGGTAAAAACTATTTTATGTGAGCGTATCTACTCCAGTAAAGCTTACCCTCCTTTCTGATCTCTATAACCCTGTGTAATGGTATGACGTCCTCAGTGTCCCTTAGGTAAATGTATGTGTTGTCAACCCTCTCTATTCTTTCAAAAGGTATTTCAGAACTTCCTTTAGCCCTATCCCTTATTACTAGGATGAACTTCGACTTTTCCTTCTCGCTCCATAGTACTCTGTTTATAGCGTCCTTTATTCTCAAGCTAGACCACTAGAGAGTTCTTTACTTATACTTATAGCTTCAAGCTTAGAGTCGTGTAGGACAGTTATAAAGTCCTTTAACACGTTAAATGATATGTAGAATAGACCTTTCGTCACTCTTTTTGAGTAGTTGTCTACTATCGAGATGTATGTTGGTAATATATCGCTTGTAATGCTACTAAATATCACTCCTATTGAATTATCTAAAACCGTTTGACTCGTGCTTTCAACCCTGAAAAAGCTCTGCACTCCACCAGGTATTTTGAGAATAGCATAATACGCATACCTGGTAGGTAGGTCTTTTGATGCCAGTACTACTTGGTCGATATCTTCTCTCTTGACGTCAATTTCGCTCTTTATCTCTAAAGGTCCTATAAGGCAGAGACCTATTACGGAACTGCAGTGCGTTTCTGAGATGAGTTCTAGTATTTCTGCGTCAGATAAGTCAGGGATATCGGTAGATCCTATTAATTTTGTTATGCAAGGAATCCTCCTTAACTTTCTAGAATTCTCCAACCTCTTGACTACCCCTACTACGTCTTTCCCCTTTATCAAGTCCAGTCTTTCTTTAATTAGTGTTGCATATGCCCATCTGTGGGTTATTCTCCCCCAGTGCTTGATCTTGTCCTTTTCTTCTGGTACTCCGAACTGGAATGAATAGCTCAACTCTATAGGAGTCGGGAAAAGGGGACCGTCTATGACTAGTAATTTCTCTTTGCTGACTTGCCGTATGAGTATGTTTTCAGCCTCAAGCCTTAATTCATCTGCAACGTCGTCCAAGTGGTACAAGCTTTCCCTCTTAACCCCTTCTTTTGTCTCCACGTTAACTTCATCTAGTGCAAACTCGTAACCTACTACATTATGAAAAGCTAAACTAGGAGAATGTAGGGAGTTCTTCAGTGTCCTAATAAGCTCAAGATAAGATGCGATACCCAAATATCTCCCGCCCGTGTCGAATGGAAAGACTATCTTGTCCCTTTCCGTGGAGTAAAGGGCACCTCCTACAACGACCAGATCTAGGAAAGTAGTCCTGAGAATTTTACTAGAAGTGTCAATTGAAGCAACCGAGTAATCTGAACCACCAGGAGAGAATACGTCCACCCTCTTTATCTTGTCATCTATAAGCTGTAAACTCTCTTTACTGTCTCCCAGTGATTCCTTAGGAGTATAATTGGGCATAATGTTCTTTATTTTTCCCTTGAACTTACTTACTTCAATTCCCAACCTCAGTAACTCTAATTGAATGTCGGCCTCACTTTTAGACATTATTTCTACTATCTCGAGTAGGTTTTTAATTAATATTACGACATGTTGGTCTGAGAAGCTGAGGATAATTTAAGCTTTCCGCAAACGTCCATCTCCCTTATGTCGTTTGCACTGAGCTTTCCTATTTCTTCGCTCTTTCTTATTTCTGGTCTACTCCCCGTATATTCGGACTTGAGAATAACCCACGCGTTTATCAGAGTTCTGTTTATCCAGTTGTCCAAGTTTATATCAAACGGGAAATGGGTTTGCTCTAGAAATACTAACAAACTTTCTATTTCCTCGTTGTTAGCACTCCTTACGTGCCACTTTATTTTCCTACTTCCCACGTACTTTTCCCCTTTTCCGGGAATCAGTATCATTCCCATGGCCCCTTTTACCCTATAAGTCGACGTATCTACACTGTCTGCGTTGTAGAACACTCTCCTCATAAAGGGTGATCCGGCTCCCATAACGTGTAAGTTCTTTATCTTATTCCTAAGGTAATGGTAAATTGCTATTACTGTAGTCCTACCAATTCCCCTATGGAGGAGGGGTGGAACTACACCACCATAGGCGATTAGCTTCGGGGGATGGGAACTGTAAAAGTCTAAGGCTTTGTCAATATGATCGAAAGGATAAGCGTGAATAACGGGGATCACATCAAGTTCAGCCTCGTAAAGTTTAAGGTAATAGTCGAAGGTCTCCTTCGCAGGCGGTGAACAAACTGGTGTAGGGATGTCAAGAGATATAAAGTAGTCTCCTTTTACTTGTTTATACTTGTTGATTACTTCTTTCACGTCAATTTTGATCCCCTTCTTCATTATTTGATATCCACCGCTGTCAACCCAAGTTTCATTCTCCCAAGTCCTCTCAATCGTCCGTAACTGGTTAATCATAATTGGTGAGCCTAATTTCCAGATAGGGATTCTATCGTCAGGCATGCCCAGTATTACTTTCATTAAGAGAAATAATAGTAATACCAGGTTATAAAGTACTACTGAAGGTATTACAAAACCAAATAGCTTAGTATTATTTTAAAACCTCTATATAGTACGACGATGTCTCAACCATAGAAGTATACGACTGAGTGTTAAATTCACTAAGGTATTATAATAAAACTAAACTGAGTAGCCGTTGACAACAGTTTCAGATGAACCGTGAATTTTATGTCATTTGATATTATTTAACATTCCTAGCTCTTCTCATGAGAGTTTATAAATTTTATAGTCACATACTAAAATGTAGAAGAGAGCCCTACAGTGAACTCGATGAGCAATGTGAGGGGGAGGATGGGTTCGATGAGGCTCCCTATGTCCTTGAAGGGAGTGGTTCAACTACCGCTCCCGTAGACGGCATGGGGAGCCGGACAAGGGGAATGAGGACGAGAGGTTGAATACAAATTCATGAAACCTCAATGAAAGTCCGACCCCTAACTATTCCTCTAGTCATAATCCCTCAGATAGTTTAAGAGCCTTTAGAGACGCCTCCTTTATACTCCTGAAAGCTAGTCTTCCGTAAGGCAGTAGTTCGATCTTAACTCCAGATAATTTAGACGCTTCGCTTAAAACACTAAAGTGGTGTTTGGGCAAAACTGCTATTATATGTTGGTGGTATGACTCTAATACTTTTAATGCAGTAGTCAACAGTCGAACGAATTCTTCCCTCTCCTCTCTAGTCATCTTCGAAGGAGGGTAATCATAATCACTAAATGGGTAACAGTCTTCAAATTCCCTGGGTACTAAAAGCATGGGTTCCGAAACACTGTACAACTGTACTTTGTCCTTGACTATACTCTCAGCTATTATATGCGTAGGGGAATTATGGTAAGGTTTTTTCTCAGTACATGGTAGGAGTAAAGCTACTCTCTTTTTCGACCTCCACTTTGTGAACAAGTAGTTATGCCATTCTATGACAGAAGGGTGTTTAAAAGGGTCAATGCCGTCCTCCTTAACTACTCTCCCGCGATAGGTTATCGGCGGACAGATCACATTCTAGTCATTGTACAAATAAGGTTAAAAAATGATAGTCTAGGTAGAGAACATCTGGATCTCGTCAAAACTAGCACTCTCTAGCAGTATCCCGGAGTGGAACTTCGCCAATAAATACCTCATAAACTCCAATGAGTCGTAAGGTATTATAAACTCCTCTCCTCCCCTAACGAAAATCCTTATGGTCTTCTTTACGTGATCCACAAAGAGAACGAAATCTCTCCAGTCCAATTTGCTGACTAACTCCCTTAGCTTCATTGTACCTAGTAACAACGTTCCATAATTATCCACTAATTCCGATAGGGTGAACCCTTCTACGTCGTAAACTATCATAGGTTTTGCAAAACGTAACTCTGCATTTTCAGGGATATCCTTGTCCTTTTTAACTTCCTTAATTGTCTTACCGTCGTAAAGGAATTTCTTATCTGGAGTGATGAACAGTATTGTGACCATAGGATAACATTATTAAAAATATGAAATTTAAGCATTACTCATGAAAAATAGTGAATATAGATTATCTATATATTCTATTTTACTATATAATATCTATATAGTTATATATAGTATATATAATGAGATGTGTAATAATTATCGCTTAAATTCAAAAAGTATGATTAGAAGTGACATATTTTCACATATACTATTCATTCATGAAGGGTCAGAAATTATTTCTGTTTAATTTGTTACTGCATTTTATAACGCTTCAATTTTTATTCTCACATTTATCGTTTGATTTGCAACTAGATTTACTTAATTATGTTGAATCAACTTTAATTGTAATGAGCCTAAAATCATTCTATGAAGATATTAGAACCGTTGAGAGTGCGTGATGTCACCTTAAACAACAGAGTAGTAATGGCTCCTATGATTACAAATCTGGCTACACCAGAAGGTTATCCCAGTGAAGAAATGATCGCTTATTTTGTGAGGAGGAGAAGCGTAGGTCTAATGATTACAGAGTACACTTACGTTAACAAGATGGACGCTAGAGGTTCTCCTAATCAATTAGGTTTATATCATGACGAACTTATCCCAAAGTTCGCAAGGCTGACAGAGGCAGTGCATAATGTAGGATCCAAGATATTCGTCCAGTTAGTTCATGTAGGAAGAAAAACGAGGAGGAATTTAATATGGGGGAATGAAGTTATAGCACCTTCAGATATTCCTTTGATAGAGCCCGTTAAGGTAATGACAAAGGACGATATAAATAGGGTTATAGATGACTTCGTTAAAGCTTCAGAGAGGGCCGAGAAAAGTGGGTTTGACGGTATTGAACTGCATGGTGCTCACGGTTATTTGATAGCACAATTCCTCTCTCCAGCAACAAACAAGAGAGACGACGAGTATAGGGACGGTGTTCTCTTTCTAGAGGAAATTCTTACCGAGATTAGAAGGGTAGTCAGCATTCCAGTAGGGTTAAGAATATCTGCTACAGAATTCGACCCTTTAGGACTGACTCCAGATCTTGTAGGCAAGGTTATAAGCAGGGTCAAAGACAAGTTAGATTATGTTCATATATCGGCTGGGAGGGATGGACCACTTGGCGGGTCTTCAAGCTTTTACTATAAGAGACCGAGCTACTTAGACGAAGCTAGGATAATAAGAGATTACGTTAAGGACTTACCCTTATTCCTCGTAGGATCTGTTACGACTGTTGAAGAAGCAGACAAGGTATTGGAAATAGCCGACGCTGTGGTCTTAGGGAGACAGATCCTCGCAGACCCAGATTGGGTGGTAAAGGTAAAAGAGGGGAAGCCCATTAGGTATTGTATAAGATGTAATCAACTGTGCAGGTTACTTTCTACAAGAGAGGTTCGTTGTGATGTAAACCCAGAATTAGGTTGGGAAATTTTACCTCCTATGGAGAAAGGAGAAGGACTTGTGAGGGTAGTAGGCGGGGGGTTAGCAGGACTTGAGGCTTCAAGAGTTTTGTCCCTGAGAGGTTTCGAGGTCGAGCTTTATGAAATAAGCGATAAACTGGGTGGGGAGGTGAACGAGTATAGAGACCCTTATAAAAAGATGGAGTTCGGTAGAATTCTTCAATATTACGAAAGGGAATTGAAAAGACTAGGAGTCAAGGTTAGGTTATCTTCTACTACAGAGGATGCAGATTTGGTCATGATTCCCACTGAGTCGCAACCGAAGTTTACGCAATATAAAGGAGTCAGGATTCTTGTTGACTCCAACGTGTACGCTTATCAAGACTATGTATTCGAATGGGTCAAGTATAACGAGGTATACGTAACTGATAATATATATAAGGGTCTAGACAGAAATAGAGCCTACTTACTTAGAGAGAAATACAAGGAATTAGGAGTTAGGTTTGAGAAACCTGACAAAGTAGAAGTAATAATTAGGGATATAAGAAGAGAACAGCCTTCAATAGGTAAAGCTATATCAAAAGGGTATTGGAGTGCGAGGTCGTTTAAGAAATAGGGGGAAGACATAGTAAGTTATCTGAGTACCTTTCCACCATCAGGCTAATCGTTCCCAGACACGCATTTTTGTAAAAATTTCTTTTTCTTTACATTCACATCTCACTAAGTCGAACATTCGTACTGCATATTAGAACGCTTGATCAGATCATGAGTCCAACGTTTAATACTTTTGATTTCAGCCTTGCAAGATATAATTATGAAGGGAAGAAAATTCGTACTATATTTAGTCCCCGCAGTAGTATTTCTTACTTCTTTGTATCTATCAATATTCAGTGTAACTATCCCAATAGCACAGACGTCTTCTCAAATAACAGTGTATAGAGTTACTGGGACTGCTGATCTCTCTAACCCCGGAACTGCGAGCTACTGGAACCAAATACCTTGGGAAAACATATCATTAACGGCTAATATTCCTAATGCTCCTACGTCAGGCCTTACACATTATATTTTAGTGAAGTCCGCATGGAATGGTACGTGGATTTTCGTGCTCGTTAAGTGGTATGCCCCAGAGCCTGCATTCGGTGCGTGGTCTGCATCTTTGGCCGGTGTATATCCATACGCTTCAGGCCCTGGCGTTAATGATATAATAGAATTGACACCTGGAACAAAATATGCCTTAGAGTCCAATTACACGAATTATGTTTCAATTATTAACGGAAAAGAGGAGACTGGAAGAATTGTGTTTAACCTTTCTGGGGTACTTTTACCAGCCCCTAATGGCACACAGATCTCAGTATTATCAAATGGGACTATACTATACTATGGCTCCCTTAGAGGTATAGAGGATTTATTATATACTTATGGCATGTTTTATGGATATTATACAAATTCTTCATGTTATTACCCTGATAGAGTTGCCATGATGTGGTATTTGGGGAATAACGTTCCGACTGTGGATGGTATGAACTTAGGAGGAGAGCAACCAGGGGAGGTTTTCGACGGGTTCACATTTAAGAATGCTGGCGGGTCATTAGTACAACAAGGTGGAGCTGCAAATATATGGATGTGGGTATCTGGCGCCACATGGAATAATTCTACTTATGATCCGGCATTTAAGGCTAACATATGGGAGAATTTAACGTTTCTTAATGGTACTGGAATTCCTTACACTGATCAAGGGGATCACGGATTTGCTGTACCATTATATACTAACAATACAAACTTATATGAAGTAGATACTGGCGGAATCTGGTATACTCCGGTCACAAGCAATAGTGCAGAGGTAAACGGTTCCCTATTCTTCATCTGGACCGGTGCTAAATACCAAAGCGGCTACTGGTGTGTGGAGTTCGCAAGACCTATGGCCGTACCCAGCGGATATATGCCTTGGATGGTTAATATTACAACAGATAAAACTTATTATGTAGCGTTTGCGGTATGGCAGGGTAAGTTAGGAGAGACACTATTCGATAAGTCGATAACTCCCAGCTTCCTGCAACTAACGTTAGTGAACTCACCACCTACCTCAACAACTTCCAGTGCAGCGCCGAGTCTGCTATCTTCCCCATCAGCAATAGTCACGATAGTAGGTACGATAATCGCAGTACTTGCGGTTATAGTCATTTACGTGGTGTTTAGGAAATGATAGATAATAAACTCAAGTCCAACGTTTATTTATACCTTTTTTTACTTGGTATAATTTTTCTTTCAATGTATCAATTCATTACTCCGATTTCTTACTTACCCATCACAATCCCATTCGAGGAGTTTATGTTTAAACTGGGTCTATTGGGCATTTATCTTTCCACTATTTCGTTAGGAATACTCACTTTATTATCGAAAGAAAAGCTAGCTCAAGCAATAGGTCTGGTCTTGGTTCTCTCCCTTTTCTTGTCATTAATCCCTAACTACAACGTATCCCTATGGTGGGATTTCTTAGAAATCTTCGTCTTCGTCGGTGGTTCAGCACTGGGTATCGAGTACCTCTACAGAAGTAAGAGGTGGCTATTAATCCCTGTCCTAGCTGTAGTTGAGTTCGGTGAGATAGAAGGGATAAGTGAAGACTTTTTCCACACCTTTATTGATACCAGCTTCTTAACGTTACTAGCACTCTTAGTGATCTCTGGTTTTTCATTGCTCTTTTATAAATGGAGACCTAAACGCCTACTGATATCTCTGGCGGTAGGAGTACCAGGGTTGTTGCTATATTTGCCTCTTTACTTCTTAGTCCTTAAAAACAGGTTTATGGAGATTATTTTCGCTATGGTATTCCCAGCTGTTTATGGAATAAGCCTAAACAACCCCGATAACATTCCTGCAATGGTATTGCTCTATGCCCTAGCGATGTTCTTGTCTTTAGCTCTAGGATATTACGTGGATCTGTATACTGGCTTAGGTTTTTACATGATAGTTACCACGGTCTTTCTAGGGATTACTGGGTTCCATCTATTATTGTATATGGTGTTCCCGTTGATCGGCTTCTACTTTATGAATGTTAAGGGTGAAATCAGTCCAACGATTAAAGATTATATCGTGTCGATAAGAAGATATAATTTAAAGAGGTGAAGTGACATTCCCCTTAAATTCAGGCTCGGAAAGGAAGTTAAAGGCGGGCTTTCCTATACTGACTATTTGTATCTCAAGAAAATAGCACGAGCTTTCAGGATACACAAATTCGATGAGAAGGAATTCGCCAAAAAGGGAGAAGATTATCTCTTTAACTTCATAAACAAGAATGTAGGGCCCGTTGACGAGAAAAGAAGGAGATTTTTACAAGGGATTTTAATTGGGGTTTCCGCTGCGGTAGTTGCCGGAATAATTCCAGGGCTAAGAGTCCTGATTCCACCCGTTCAGTCTGTCTCAGGATTTCCCAAATCACTAATAGTGGACTCTTCAGGAAATCCGATAAAGGCATCATCAATACCCGTTAATAGTCCAACAATAATGCTCTTCTCATATCCTCTCCAGAACGAGATAAACTTCCTTTTAAACTTGGGGGATAAGAATGGTAATCCAGTTGAAGTTCCACCAACTACAGTTTTAGTACCTCAAACCGGGGATAAATACCAGTTCCCAGGTGGGGTAGGTCCTAATAAGTCGATTGTAGCATATAGTGCTATTTGCCAGCATTTAGGCTGTGAGCCTCCATATATACATTTCTATCCTCCTAAATACGTTAACATATCTCAAGTAACTGCACCGGAGCCTAATACTTTAACAGTTGAGGCAGTTCAAGCTGCACAGAAGGAGAATTTACCTGCAATTATTCACTGCGATTGTCACGGCTCTACTTTTGATCCATACCACGGTGCTGCTGTACTAACTGGCCCAACTGTGAGACCCCTGCCAGCTGTAATTTTGGAATGGGATAGTTCAACAGACTATTTGTACGCCGTAGGTTACGTTGGTGTGCCTGTATATCCTGCAGGAAGTAATGGAGTTCCGTCTAATGATCCCTCAACTGATCTTGATGAGTCACAATTCGGTTCTTCAGTAGGTGATAAGACTAGTATAAGTGAATCTAATCCGTTCTCATGAGGTGAGGGTTTGTGTTCGAACGTGTGAGAAATTGGTTTAAAGAAAGAATAAATATGGATGATCTCCCTTTTTTTAGAACTCCAGACTATATGTATCACGTAGGGGACTGGTTAGGAGCTCTCGTAGCGGGAGCGTTTTTCTACACTGTAATCTCAGGATTAATACTTTTACTCTATTACAACCCTGAAGCCGGTTATCAAGCAACTCAAACAGTTATCAACCAAGTACCTTATGGTTCAGTTGTTCTTTACAGTCATTTGTACGGAGCTTATGCCATGATTATACTAGCTTATGTTCACATGTTCAGAAATTACTTCGTTGGAGCTTATAAGAAGCCTAGAGAGTTGGTTTGGATTTTAGGAGTATTGATGTTATCTTTAACGTTGGGGACATCCTTCCTAGGTTATAGCCTTATAGGTGATGTACTAGCTACCAGTGCAGTAGATGTTGGAGCAGGTATTCTCTCTGGAATCGGCTTAGGCTCACTTGTTCCTATATTCTTCGGGAACTATTCCGCTGGTGATTATAGCAGAGTCTTAGCACTCCACATAATCCTAGTTGCGTTAATCGGTCTACTCTTTGTAGTTCACTTCTTCCTAGCAGATATTCAATACGGAATGATGCCGTCAAGAAAAGTAAAAGACAAAGCTCCTGCTGTGTACCCAAAGGCTCAATGGTCAAAGTTTAACCCGTGGTGGCCCAGAAACTTCATATATATGATGTCGTTAGTATTTATGACTTGGGGATTTATACTAATTATACCGGACTTACTGGTTTACGTAAACGGATTACCACAGATAGCAAATCCCTTCCTAAATCCTAAGCCTGCTCCACCGCCTAACAGTCCAGCAGCTGCTTCAGTGACCACTTATCCACCATGGTTCTTCCTATTTATGTACAAGATAGCAGACTTCCCGGCTTCGTTAACAATAGACATAGTAATAGGAGTGTTTATTCCATTGATATACTTGCTTATAGTTCCCTTTATAGATAGAAGCGATGAATTACATCCGCTCAAGAGAAAGTTATTTACTTGGATAGGTGTGGTAATGATGGTATTTCTGATACAGACTAGCCTATGGGGGGACTTAGCTCCCGGAGTGCCGGTAACGTGGAACGAGGTATTCGAAGCTTACCTACCACCAGCTGTTATTAGTGCTGTTGGGATATTACTAATTCCATCTAATTCGAGGTTGAACTCTAAGGCACTGGCTAATCCTTTCACAATGCTAGGGTTCGTGGCTGTTACTATACTCTTCGTGGGTTCAATCTTTGAAGTTATGTCCTCACCAAGTGTAGCGGACGTAATACTGGTGGGACTATTTGGCTCCATGTTCGTGACATTAGGAAAGATGTTAAGCCCCTACGTAGCAAGGACTGAGAGCGGGTCGGTAGAGAAGGCGTCATTATCTGCTGATGAATCTAGATTAGCCGTGAAGAAGAACTTGGCCCAAGTAATAATGTTGATCCTCTTGGTAATCGCAATAATTATAGCTGCGGATATGTGGAGTATACCGACTACTGGCTATTACTCTAACTTATTTGGCGTGGATCTAGGATTGCTATTCTTAATAGCGGGTGAGGAGTTCTCGCTGTACCATTACGTAGTTTATAAAAAGCCCGTAGAACCGGAGGAGTGAGAAAAATGATTAACGTAGGTTTTTATTATAAAGTTAAAAGCGGTCACGAGAAAGAGTTCGAAGAGACGTTTAAGCATGTTAATGAGTACTTGAAGTCATTCCAAGGTTTCAAAGGTGCTAGGCTTTACAAGAGTGTTGATAATCCTTCCGAATACCTGATATACAGTGAATGGGATAGTCTCGAGGCCTTTAGAAAATTCATAGATAGTCAAGCTTATAGAGAGACTGTAAATTACGGAAAGAGTATAATTGAAGGTAGGCCTCATCACAAGGTCTTCCAAGAAGTAAATAGCTAATTTTTAAAACATTTTTTCGAAAGTTATTCATCTTATGACTCAAGTTATGCACTAAAACATTTTAATACCTTTAGTTTAAAACTTCTTTTTACTTAATTCAGTTTAATATCGTGAGTTTGTGAATAATTTGAAATTGTTTTTAATAATAATGATAAACTCTTTAGAGTTCTCTTGCTATCTAGTTGAAAGATTTTCAATCTTCTAACTAAAAGATTTTACGAAAGTTGAAGTTATAAAAAAAGTTTACCTTGAGATAATAATTAAATCTGTGATCTCATTATTTCTTTTGGCTACCTGACTGACCTGATTGGCCTGATTGACCTTGTGTCTTCTTCTCTTTCTTAGCCATATGGGTCTATTATATTTCTTAATAGACCAGTTATTAAGCTAATCTACCGTTAAACTTGGTAAATGTTTACGCAAAGAATAACATAAATTATAAGATATTGATGTAAATTCTATTCATTAAGAATTAAACATTTGATGAAATATATCCGTTCAATAAATGTAAAATGTTTTCATATCCCTTAAAATTCGAGGTAGGTGTTACCGAATCATCCCTAGCATCTACCTTGTTCTCTATATAAAGAAACAATTTTGCAAAATCTATATTTATTTTTTTGATTAGTAGTATTTAGAACCTATCTTTATTAGTCTAACGTTACTGTACATGTGTTAAATAATTTTTAATGAGAATTTTTAAAAACACACATTAGATAGAAAAGATATATGTACGAATGCTGTAACACGACATTTGAAACCTTAAATGAGTTTAAGAAACACATTAAGAGCAGGAGGACACATAGTTTAACTAAGTCGAATGTTATAGACATTAACCTTCCAAGAAGTATTGTTTACTCCATGATTTCAAATAGGGATTTCTTCATGCGAATGTTAAACCTTGCTAGTCTAGATAATAATGATAAGTTTCTCTTACCAATACCTACTAAAAAGGACGTCTTAGGGAGCACCTTAAAAAGATCTCTAGCTGTGAGAGTTGAAGGACCAAAGTCGGATAAAGGTCTTCCTACTTACGTAATTTATGCAGGTAACTTAATTTATAAAATAAGTTTTAAAGTCGATTCTATAGGTGAGAGTAAGACTAGAGTCTCCCTAATTTCAACCTTTGAAGCAGACATTGGTAGGCTAGGTACTTTATTGCCTAGTGTAATAATTAAGAAATTGGGCATTTTGCCATCACCTGGTAAAATACTTGAAGAGTTTGAAAGAGAAATTAAGATCTTGGATTTACGTGGTTATGGAGTCCCATCAAGTAAGTAGTTACTAACTGAAAATGTGAATTTGTGGTGTTTATCATATCGACTAAAACGAAAAGCTAAGGACTTAAGAAAGCCGATAAACTATGATAAGATCCCCTTTGGGATTTAATAAAAAAGTTCAGTAATTAATTTTAGTCCTCGTTACGGTCACAATCATATGAAAAAATTACTGGTTATTTTTATTACCTCAGCGTCTTTTTTCCTCAGCTATTTCTCGAGAATTGCGTGGAGCATCGTCTCAGTGTACTCTTCATTAAAGCCTACACCAGTAGAGGATAGTTTAATCTTCTCCCTTTTTTTCTTGGCTACGTAATAGTACAAGTTCCTGCAGGGGTTGCAAGTAACAGATATCCAAAGACTGTTGCCTTAGCTTCTCTATTGGGACTGAGTGCTGCCTCTCTATTGTCGGGCGTATCTACTAATATATCTGAAGAGTATGTAGCTAGTATTCTCATGGGATTAAGTGCTGGTTGGATATATCCTACGACGATTAAAGTACTGTCAGCGTCCTTTTCAAGAGGAGAACTACCCGTTGTTATAGGATATTACAGCCTGGCGTGGCCCCTTTCTATTGTGTTGTCAGGGCTTATCCTACCTTTCATTAGCCTAAATATCGGATGGAGGTTTGCTTACTACTTGATCGCTTTGGTCTCGTTTTTAATAGCACTATCCTATTTACCGTTAGACGTAAAAGTTGAGTTTAAGAATAATGGTGGTATACTCACAGTTGTCAGAAACAGAGATGTAATTACAGTAAGTTTTTCCGGCTTTCTCTTCTTCTTGTCGTATTGGATAATAACGTTGTATGCGTATAAGTATTTTCTTGACATAGGGTTGAATGCATATATCGCTGGTTTCGCCTATTCATTGTTAGCCTTTGCTGGAATTCCATCTACAGTGATAGCTGGTTACATAATAAGGAATATAGGAGTTAAGAGTACACTTACTATATTAGAGTCTATTTACGGAATGTTGACTATATCCTTAGCCTACTTCATATCGGTGATTCAAGTGATGGTGATCGTGACTTTGATGGGGTTTGTCAGATTTGTGATCACTCCTGCCAATTCTAGTGCAGTATCGTTAATAGACAATAAGAACGCGGGAAGCATATCAGGTTTTGCTAACTTTTTCTGGCAAAGTAGTGGGATAGTAGCACCTATAATAGCTTCAATAGTAATTTCAGCTCTTGGATTTCATCTGCTATGGGTAATTTGCGGTATAATAATTCTTATCTCAGCTATCTCATATCACATTCTACTAAGAATATAGTGGAAGGCAGAATTTGAAAACTTAGAATCTCTTTCGAATTGGCAAATCAAGCTTTTAACTTCTATGACTCTGTTATCGTATTAATATAAATGGAGTTTATAAATAACGGTATTAGATCAACGTGTATTTTCTCTTCCTTTTATTATTAAAAAAGTTATTCTCATAGAATATATATAGAATAGAACTATAACTATAGAGAGTGTTAATTCTAAGTATTTAAAAAAGGTAATAGAGGTCAATTGATATAAAAGAAAATCAGAAAATGAGGAGATAGCTAAAGGAAAAATATAAGCCCATACAGCCAAGTTAGGTTTCAAATTTCTTCTAGATATTGCTATTATTAACCCTACTGTTAAATTCCAAAGTTCAAATCCGAACAGAATAATACCAAGTGTAATAGATACTTTTTCAGGGAAATATAAGAAGTCTAGGAAATTATAAGAAGGGAAAGTAAGAATATTCATTGCTAAGATACTTGATGCACCCACTGGGATCATTACCACGGAAGGATGTCCTTTAAATGTTAAGTGAGAAACTAGTGCAATTGAACCTAAAAACATAAATTGAAAGAATGCTATTCCAAAACTTATTAACATAATGAAATAAACCACCTTAGTATAGAATAAGGATATGTAAGGAAGATGAGGTGGGAGAAGACGTGCACTAAGTAAAACATTAGCAGAGAGAGCTAAAGAAGGAACTAAAATGGTGTAGTTCAAGTCTTCTTGCCTTAAGGTCCGAGTAAATAATATATACCCAGTGAATACGTTCACCGCGAAGACTTCCGAGTAACCTATAAAATATAGGATTAGCAAGACATAAGCCGTGTTCGCGTTAACTCCTATATAGACCGTAAAAAAGGCACCAAAGATGAAAAGGATTACTCCTAGAAATGCTGAAAGTGCTATGCGTGTAAGGTTTTTCAGGTCTTCTTGTACAGATTGTCTGTTCTCGATATAACCCTTAACCCATAGTATTAGGATCGATAAAAAGACAAAAATAGCAAGAAAGTATATTACTTTCCCTATTTCGAAAAGTAGCACGTTATTAAATAATATTGAGTTCATCCATGAGATAAGAGATAAGGCGAAAATTCCTATCACGAACGGAAACCATTCCAAGCTCACACGCATAGCATAGTGGTCATTATTAGATTATTTAGATTTTACGTAGTTATAAATTAAGCAATAAAGTTAATAGTTTGAAATCCAGAGTGTGGACAACAATTTCATTCATTTGAAATATTTACATTTATTATCACCCCCTTATCTAACAAGTACGTAGGGGTGTAAAGGGTGTTATATATTAGGAAGAATGTTGATAACCACCTAGTTATTGTGAACTTGTTAGTATTCCAAGGGAAGTGGAAGTCCATTGATGCGAGCCTATGTTTTAAACTTCTGAACCCTTGTTCTGCGTAATCCCTCTCGTTGAACGTTACCTTCTTGTGTTCTACGTTTAACCATGTGAAGGCGTTGTATGCTGTTGCCCCATCGTGCAAGTAAATTACCTTATCAATTCTTCTCCTAAACACCCTCATTGCTATTTCCTCAGCCCTACTCATGTTCGCAAGAACTACCAAGACATGTACTCCACTCCTAACGCTAGTAACCATGAAGAAGGGTATTCCCTTAGTTTTCACATCCCTAACGATCCACACGTAATAATACCTCCCCCTCACAAGCCTCACCTTAGTCTCATCAATAGCGTAAACACCACTCAATGGTACAGCATACCTCACGTAACTCAACCTCCTATGATAATAAAGCAGAGTGGAATGGGGTAAAACTGCCCTCCAAGAGGACAAACCACACAAGTATTCTGCCAACGCTTGGGCTACTTGCTCTCTGGTGTAAAACCTTGGCTTAACATTAATATACTCAAATAACAATAATACAATTTGGGTGAGCACGGGGACTTTCCACTTGATTCCCATGTGCTCACCAAGATAAAACCCCGTGCTCACCCTTAAATAGTATTACGCAAAAACAAGTTCTTACAGAACGAGAAAAGATTGTTGAATAAAATTATATTAAATTAACAAAATTGTTGTCCACACTGGAAATCCAAATGTTTGGCTTAAAATTTTCCTCTTGTAAATAATTTATTATAAAATAAAATTAACTTTTACTTATTAGTTAAATTTTGAACGTTAAAGTTGCTGCAAACATCGGCTTTGCAACTAACTTCCTCCCTGCCCTGAAAGGGTCGAGGGTTCCCTCCCGAAGGGCTCATCATTCCTCTCATCGATTCGGGACTACATTTCTCATATGGTGGACAGCCGGGTGGCTCAGAGATCTCCACTCCCATTTGAAAAGGGGGACTTTCATCCAAATTACGTCTAGTCCTTGAAGGAAAGGAGATAACGGTTACTCCTCCTACAGTCCCATTAAACTGGGGAGAAGCGCCGTTAGCATCACTAAGAGAAATTTTAGAGAAATGAGGTATTTAAACACGGGGCTATCCATCTGGCGAGGCTTTCCGCCCCCTTAACCCCCAACTTTGTAATTGATTTGCCGTTTTCGTTTCAGGGGTTATGTGTTTTTAAATATTATTTTTAGTTTAGATTCTTTGGTGGTAGTGGTGAAATTAGTAGATCTTCATGAGGATTTAGCTTATTCAAATCAGAGGGAAGTTGATGTAGCCAATGGTAATGATCAGTTCAGCATTAAGAAGCTCAAGGAATTTGACTCTTTAGTTTTTACTTCTATTTTTCCTTATGTAGAAGCTTTAGATGAGAGAAGTGAGTTATTGACTTCACTTTACGGTACTCCTACGCGCAGTACATATTTCTCATTTGACTTAATTTATTGATCAGGTTAAGTTTTATTATTATTTGGACAGAAGAGGCTTCACTAAAGTTATTAGGGGTGAGAACGATTTATCTATAAGGATATCAACTTTTACTATCTCTCGAGGGTGCTGATGCCTTAAGAGATTACACTGATATTTACTTATTAAAGGAGCTTCATGTTTATAATTTAGGTTTAACTTGAATTGTGATAATAAATTTGCTTCCTCTTGTATGTCTAAGAAGGATTATGGTTCAACGTCAGAGGGTGAGGAATTAGTTAAACTGGCTAATTCTTTGGGTATTATAATTGATTTAGCTCACGCAGGTAAGAAAGCAATTATCGACGTATGTAATTTGAGTAAAAAGCCAGTTATAGCATCTCATGCTAATGTGAAGAGATTAAAAGATCATAGGAGGAACTTAGATGATGAGGAAATAGAGGCTATTGTTAGAACTAATGGAGTTATAGGAATTACTGCTACAGTTTCCACTTTAAGGGAAGGCAATTTAAATTCCATCATAGATAACATAAAATGTCTTGGGGAATCTTACGGTTGGGAACACGTGACAATAGGAACGGACTCCCTGGGGATTCGTGAAGTTCCTAGAGGCTTTGAGAATATATTAAAAGTTAAGGATTTAGTTAGGGCTATTGAAGGTCATGAGGAAGAAGTTATGTGGAAGAACTCTTATAGAGTCATAATGGATAATTTAGGCGCATAATGTATATAGCTGTATCAGAAAAATTATTGGTAGAGGAAATATAATAAAGAAAAAATTTATCTTTCTTGTCTTAATTACTTATTGAAAATAAGTTACTGTATAAAATAATCTAAGGTCGTATACCATTCCATATGCATTATAAGTTCCTGGACCAGTGACAAAATTCCATCCGTAATGAGCTGGCAACGGATTATTACCTGAGGTTATAGGTATCCATGCATTCATTCCCGTAATTTCCCCTTTAGGTGTTAATATAATTCCTGAGTAAGATATGTGATAGAGTATAGTGTTTAGATCTCCTAGTTTAACTCCGGTCAATGCTATCATGGCAGCAGTCATAGGTGCTGCTCCACTAGTTCCGTACCACAAAAACAGTTGTCCTTGATATATTAACGGTAATCCGAAACCATACTCTACTATATTGTATCCGCCCGCTGATACGAAAGCTATATCGGGATAAGTCCTTTGATTAATCGGAGTGAAAGGTATGAAGGATGTTAGTTCGAAGTTCTGGACAGGGAATACTACACTACTTCCTCCAGTACTATAATCCCAGCCAGAAATGGATAGCACTTGACCGGTAGGTGTAACATTAACGAAAATTCCACCCACAGACGTGACATACGGATCGCTCTCAGGATACCAAATAGTATTATAGACTCCTATAAAGTAATTAGGCGGGGGATTATCGCTTTCAAATCCCCAGTCTCCTGATGCAGCTACTACAGAAATCCCTTCATCAATTGCTTGAATCATAATATTATGTATCATCCATAACATAGCAGGATAATAAGCGGCTAAAAATGACTCTGGTACTGATACAGAGATTGAGATCACGTTAGGGTCAATATAGTTAACCATATAGTAATATTCATAGTAGTAGTTAAGTAAATTACCGACTAGGGCTGATCCTCCCACGTATCCGTTACTGAACACAACGTATACGTTAGATGCCGGGGCAAACACACCAGACCACTCTGCATCTAGTTCGTTTTCTCCGGATGGACCTGAGGTGACTACATTCCCTAAGTATATTACGTTTAACCCTCCAGTTCTCGGTACTATATAAAATTCTTTCCAGAAGGTATAAATGTCGTCCGCATTGACAAATGATTCAGGGACTCCTTCTATTGCTATCTTTGTACCTTGTCCAAGGTATCCTTTATAATATAGCTCAGTGAATTTAAAGTAATTGGCTATTGCTTGGGGCGTCACCAAAACGCTGGAGACTAGAGATAAGTTTTGTAAATTTGCACTATTAATTTCTAAGTTCCAAGCCTCTTTAATTACTGGATAAACCTTGGGGTCTATACTGTCAATGCCTACAATACCTACTATGTATTTACCTACATTATAAGGTAGAGACGGGGTCACATTATTAGAGAAATAATAGAAGGGTCCCACATTTACAATTCCCGGTAATCCGAACCAGTAGATATTCTTTAGAGGATAGTAATATATGTTTATGTAAGTGTTAAACGCTTTCTCTATTTCCCCTACAGTTCCTTGGAAGGTGAGAATTAGCCCGTAATCGCCGGTAAAATTAATTCCGTAGGACTCTAAATAATTTATTAGTTCTTCTTTATACGACTGAGGAGGATAAAATTCATTTCTAAACTGTGAAGGTGATAGGTAACCTGCTTCATGGTTAGAGATTTCGTTAGTAATAGAAGTTAATGTCTGATAATTAGTGAAGTTTAACAAGATTGCGATAGGGAGTGTGTAATTCTGTGGTAACGGTTGAACATATATCGAAGCTGGTAGTATCGAATATTGTGGAGAATTGTTATAGATATAATAGACAGAACCACCATTGTCTGCAGTTGATAACAGTGGCGTTACAAGTAAAATTACAGCTAAAAAAGATAGAAAATATTTCCTCCTTAGAGTAGTAATATTTACTTTCATCACTAGCCATATTGGAATTCTCTTTTTTAATACTTTACGTATTAATTAATAATCTTAGAATATGAAATATTTATGAAGGACTTAAGAAAATTAAAAATCGTTCATGTAAAATAGTATCGATAAAATTTCCACCATAAATAAAAATTCACAATTGTCATTCAAAACTTAATTAAGGAAGAGCTGAGCAATTGAGAAAATTGTTTAAGGTTTTAACACATTAATTACATAAATAAGGTTTGGCAAAAGGAATTAGGAATATTAAAGGCATTAAATTTAGCTTCAAGTGGTTAAAATAAAAACAAGCTTTAGTTTTTTTGATTTATTCTAATAAAAATATCAGCTAACGACAGCCTTTACAAGACCTAGTGGAGTATCTATCGGCGAAGAAATTGAGGTATCTACACACTGAGCCTTTTGACCTTAAACATTTTTCAAAAAAGCGTTGCAATGGTTACATAGCTAGTTATACGGGATTATAACTCGTTAAACGAATATAAATAGCATAATGACGATACTATGGATATACTCTAGACACCTTACGTGTTAGGCTGAAACAAGGAAGGAGCTGAAATCTTAATTTAAGTATAACAAGGACGCGTAAAACTTTTATGATAATTTTTATTAATGTCTAGGGAAGTAGACATATATGTCAACGGTTATTAGTATAAGGATAAGGAAGGAGATAAAGGAGGAATTAGAAAAGCAAGGTATAGATATTGACCAAGAAGTAAGAAAATTTTTGGAGGAACTTTATATAAAGGTTAAGGCTAAAGAGTACGTAAATAAATGGGTTGAAGACCTAAAGGACGTTAAACTTAGTGAAGAAGGCTTCTCTGTAGAATCTGTGAGGGAAGACCGTGAGAGTCATTGACTCATCTTCATTGGTAAAATTTTTCTCAAAGGAGAAGGGTTGGGAAAAGGTTGCGGAAATAATAACTGAAGGAATAATGACGCTTGACTTATCGATTAAAGAAGTTGCCAACACTATGTGGAAAAAAGACCCTTACAAGTGAAACAAAGGAGGACGTTGCGATTAAAGTACTTTCCGACTTAGTAAAACATGAGGCTATGTTGGTTGTAAACCAAGATAAGTACTTGATTGAAGCATTTAAGATATCTATTAGGAATAAAATAACCATTTATGACTCCTTATTCATCGCATTAGCTAAGTTAAACAACTTTGAGTTAGTAACGTCTGATAGAAAGCAATATGAAATAGCTATGAAAGAAGGAGTTAATGCACAATTAATATAAATTGAAAAGAAATAACGTTTCTTTCCTCACTTATTTCATTCATCTCAGAACCAATTTCTTCTCGTTTTAAATGGCAACAGTTGCACCTCATCGATTTATGTTTGCACACCTCCCATTAGAGTACTGTTAAGGATTCAGAGAACCTCTTTCATCGAGATTTACAGAAAAGGGAAGTAAAGGGGCATAAAGGCTCGCCCCTTCTACGGTAGACCCAAAATCACCTCCTTAAAAATAAATCTATAGTATAAATAAGTGTTTCAATTACATTAATTGTAAAATTCTCCGGATTGAATAAATCTGGAAAAAATAAAAGAATTAATAATAATCTAAACTCCTCTCTCCCCACCTCCCCCTTGAATACCGTATATAAGGAGTAGAGTACAAGGGCAAGAACGAAGATCAATATGCGGAAAACAAACTTAGTAGAACTAGTAAACGGAAGAAAAGCCTTAATGTTCCTATAAGAGGATTCTATGGGACCCCTCACCTTATTGTACAAATCCAACACTTCCCTCTTTGGTATCTCGAGGTTAGTAGCCCTAGCAAAATAAACAAGCCTCTTCTTCCTCTTTCTCCTAACCTTCTCCCTACTGTATACAAGGAGCCTGAACTTAACTTGCTCATTCCTCCTATGCCTCTTACTATTAGTCATGTAATCACCATCAAGCTCCTCATAAACCTTAACATCCCCAACTGGGACGGCAATTATGTAATTAAAGTGTGAAATGAAGTTGAGCACGTCGACAGTGTAGAAACCGGCGTCAAGAGTTATCAACCTTATCTTGAATCCCATTGCGACAACTTGCTCCACGAGGTTTTTCACTATCTCGTCCTTAGTCATACCGTTCACTTGCGGAATAAAGGCAAGTAAAAGTATTCTCCCCTTATACTTTGTTGTTGCAGTTGCGTAGTTCCACGAGCTTCCCTTCTCTGAACTTCCGAGTCCTTTCACTGGTTTCCCGTACCACGTCTTGGTTGTCCAGTCTATTGAAAGGTCTACCTCTTTTACCCCCTTTAATATCTCCAAGGAT
This sequence comes from Stygiolobus sp. CP850M, assembly GCF_037389425.1. Taxonomy (NCBI): domain Archaea; kingdom Thermoproteati; phylum Thermoproteota; class Thermoprotei; order Sulfolobales; family Sulfolobaceae; genus Stygiolobus; species Stygiolobus sp. CP850M. Next base: position 62,548 of record NZ_JBBHKR010000082.1, on the reverse strand, counting down.
ATTTTCCTAGCATTTTCCAATAGTTTTTCAATTACTTCTATCCCTTGTTTCTCTACGTAGTTCCTCACGGTCTGTGGGGATACGTCATACGCTCTGGACTTGTTCTCTACTGAATCGTTCCACAAACAAGCAGAGATGAGGGTTTTTGCTACTTCTTCTCCTTTCTTTCCCTTGAAGTTTAGCATGGAAAGTAATTTATATCCTATTTGTTGAATGTTATTTTGGTGAGGGAGACCCGGTGTTACCATCTTCCTATGTCACGCAGTAATACTCTGTCTCCCTCACCTTAAACCCTTTCTTCAATTCTTTACACTCTTATAAATTTTTTATGGATTAGATATTATCCTACCAGAAATATTTTTTCTAATATGATTTTGGGTCTACCGTCTAAGGCGGGGAGACGTCAGTATTGTCCCAAACTAGATAGTTAACGTGGATATAAAAACGTACTTAAGCGAAGGCTCATAATGGTTCTTAAAGGTAATTGTCGACTTGATATCAAACACTCAGATCTAAGGATCTTACACTAGCAATAACAGTATGGCAACTGCGTTAAGAATGGATACAGCCAGCTCAACACCTATTTTAAAATTAAATAGCGCTATCGCAATTGTAGGTCCCACTGAAATCCCCACAACACCTTCAAGAGACTTAATCGCAGACCCTACCACCCTATCTTTTAGACCTAAGTTTTGCATAGTGTAGACAGTGTTAGACACTGTAGCTATTCCAGTCCCTATACCTAATATTACCGTTCCAATCACTTTGTTAAAGAGCAATAACCAACTTAGTAACATTATCGAGAAACCTAATATTGCAATAGTCCTACTTCTTTCTCCAATTACTTTTCCCAGCGGTGCTGATATAAGCGCCATTGGTAATGGGAAGAGTAATACTAGTATTATAGCGAGAAGAGGTTCTACGTGGAAAAGCTGAGTGTAGCTCAAGACTAGAAATTCCACAACAGCATATCTAGAGAGGGAGTGTAAGAAACCTGCAACTAATGGTTTGAGAAACCTCTTTTCTAAGCTCCATTTACTTAGGGAATACAAGCCGGCTAAAGCTGTTACTATTCCTATGTAAAAAGAATAGATTGATATTAAGACTCCATTGAATAGTAGCATAGGCCCTACTGCTGACCTTGGGTTTCCGAAATTCCCTTTGAGGTCTGACAGATGTGACGTTAAAAAGAGTGATGTAAATACCATTAAAGACGGTAGGAGGAACAAATACTTCCAGTCGATCTTGCCGAGAGCATAGCCTAATGGGACTCCGATAATGTAAGCTAAGGCTAACATGGAGTAATTGAAACCTATGTTCCTACCTTCACTTCCTTTGTAAGAGGAAGCATATGCAAGTTGTGCTGGGTACATCATGGACGCACCGAGACCTTGTAAAGACCTTAGAACAAGGGCCATGGTGAAGGAGTTCGTTATGAGGATTGCTATACCGGATAGGGAAAAGATGAATGCACCCAAAAAAAGTAATTTCTTAATTCCCCTCTTTTCCCCAACAAGGTAGAACGGGACGAAAAGGAGGGAAGAAATGACGGCGAAAAGCGTAAGGAATAGCGAAGAGTCAAGATAACTTACGCTCAGTTGAGAGGAAATGTACGGGATAGATGCTGTTATCATAGCACCTTCTAAGGACGCAGCTGAACCTATAACTGATGTTATCATTACTTCTTTCTTCGTGTTATCCACCTCTTTTAATAAGCTGTTCTTTTATTGAACAGATATCGTATCATTCTTATTAAATTATCTTCTCCAAGTTCTAACACATCGACTCCTTCGGAATCGACTTTAGTACCATCGTTCGTTATATTGTATCTTTGGCCGGAAAAGACTGAAGTAACTTTCCACTCTATCATTATAGTCTTATTGTTGAATGCAAATGATACCAGAAACAGCTTATGATAAGGATATGTAGCGAATAATTTCTGTAAATATTTTCTGAAATTATCTTTTCCCTCAATTATCTTCTGTTCTTCTCCGGGATGAATATAAATAGTATCATCTGAATAAAGTGCTAATGTATTATCAATACTGTAATCATTCCACACTTTCGTATATTTCTCAATAAATTTTTCACAATCAAAGTTCTCAGTTCTTTCAGAGTTCATAAGATACACTGCTTTTTTAAAAACTATTTTATATAAATACTCTTTTATATAAATACTATAGCTTAACTTAAACTTATAACAATCATATTATATACCTTATTAAGACCTATTAAATAGATAAGATTTCATATAAGTGAAAATTAATTTTTTAATAAAAATTTATATTGTAAAATGAAGAGAAATCTTTATAACTAGTAAGCAAACTAAGTTATTTTATCGAGAAATCATTCATCAATATCATTATCTAGGCATGAACATAGGCGTTATTATGAAAAAGGAGATATAAAGCCTTGCCATCGGAAATAGCTAGCACCTTATATTTAGATATTTCTTTTCCTAAAAATTAACAGTGATATTAGCGACACTCTCCTCCAACTAAACTAGGGCTTAATGGGACTGTAGGACGGGCTAAACAATATGTCTTTCCTCTTAAGGGGCTAGAACGTAATGCGTGAAAGTTCTCTTAAAATAGGAGGGTTCTCTGAACCTCTCGACAGCTATCAAATGTAGTCTCAAATTGCTGGTGGGAACGATATCTGGAAGGAAACTCTCGTCCTTTCAAGGTGGGTAAACGTCGATAAAAAGGTAGAAGAACTGTAAATGGAAATTTAATACTGTTTAGAATTCACGTCACTTTAACGCTTATTATTTGATAGTTACGGTAATTAAATTCCAGCTTCTCCCCTTCAACTCTGATGTCTTCCAGGATATTATTTTCGAGTATATTGACAAGCTGAGCTTCTCTGGGTTTAAACCACAAACTCACCTCTCCTTTTCCTCTTTTATTTAGTACGTTATGAAGCCTCAACACTAAACCTTTACCGTCCTCAGATTTCTTCATTGCCTCTAATATCAGGTTATCTGGACTAACCTTAATAAAGCTCTTTTCACCACCTTTACCTTTTACAGCCCTCAATGGATAATTAAGTTCGTAAGCTCTCTGATATACCTTAGCTTCTTTCCAATCTCCCTTATGAGGATAGACAGAGTAAATAAAAGTGTTGATTTCAGTGTCGGTAGCGTAGTCAGGCTGACTTCCTCCCTGCCTTGGAAGGGTCGAGGGTTCCCTTCCAAGGGGTTCATAGTTTCCACCATTACTTCGGGTTTACATCTGGTGGGCAGTCGAGTGGCTCAGAGAACCACTCCCATTTGAAAGGGGGACTTTCATCGCTAAGCTCTAGTCCCTTGAAGGAAAAGGAAGATAACGGTTGCTCATCCCACAGTCCCATTAAACTGGGGAGGAGCGTCATTAGCATCACTAAGAGATTTTTGAAAAAAGAGATTTTTTAAACCTTCTATAAGGGGGCTATCCATCCCCGCCTCATAGAGGTGAGGCTTTCCGTCCCCTTAATCCCTTTCTTTGTAAGTGTTTAAAAACACATAATCTTCTCTACCACACGATAGGGAATTGAAGATAGTTTATTTTTCTCCCTCATCGATAAGTCTCTTCATAGAGCTAAAGGATATTTCCTTCGTTTCCCTGATCAACTCTTTAAGTTCGGTAATCTTAAAAATATAGAATTGAATCATAATTGCATGCCGTTTGCAAGATGCTACATGTGTAAGAACGCTTGCGGAATTATAACATCAATTGAAGGAAAGACAGTGAGAGTTGCTCCAAACAAAAACCATCCACAGCCTGGAATTTGTGGTAGGGGTGCTGCTGGTCCCTTCCTTCTAACGCATCCTGATAGGCTTAAATCACCTTTGATAAGACAAGGTGACACCTTAGTTCCAACAACATGGGATAAGGCACTGGATATCGTGGTTAAGTATTTGAAGGAATTATTAGATGAAGATCATCCTGAATATCTTGCTATAACTTTTCATGATTATGGGAAAGAACTCTTAGAAAGATTTGCAGCTCTTTATGGGACTCCTAATTTAATTGGACATGAGTCCGTATGCCATGGCCCAAGAACTGTAGCTTCAGAATTAGTACTCGGCACCGAAGGACCTAGGAGTGTAGACCCCGATTACCCTAACGCCAAATTCATAGTCTTTATCGGAAGAAATCCGTTGGAGGGTATAGTACCGGACATTGTTAGAAGAATAGACGAAGGTAGGAAGAAAGGGTTAAGAATAGCTGTATTAGATCCCAGAAAGTCCGCTATAGTAGAAAGGTATGCTGAGAGGTGGATACCCATCAGACCCGGAACTGATACAGCTTTTTTACTAAGTGTAATATATTACATGATTAAAAACGATATGTATGATAAGGACTTTTTGTTAAAGTACACTAACGCGTCTTTGTTAGTATATGAAGACGATCTGACTTCTACCGGCGTTTACTCCGAGAGACTTCTCGACGAAAAAGTGATAAATGGGAAAAAAGCAGTTACAGTATTCTCCTTACTTGAAAGGGAAGGTGAGAAAGTGTATCCGAGGCTTCAGCAGATTACTGGAGTGAGTTATGACGACGTTAAGTATGTGGCAGAAAATCTATGGTTAAATAGACCTGCTGCAGCTATAGACGACGGTTGGCACACCTCATTCTCTAATGACTCGACTTATACGTGGATGGCGGCTTTTACAATTAATGCTATGATTGGTAATATTGATAAGAAGGGGGGATTAATTATAGCTAAGAAAGCCGAGGTCAAGGTTTACGAGAAGAGTAACGTTAAAGCTCCTAGAATAGATAGGATCAGGTACCCACTAACTTATGCGGCGTTTCAGGAAGTGTATAGGGCAATTCTTACTGGTAGTCCTTATCCTATTAAAGCACTAATGGTAGTCGGAACCAACCTAGACGGTAGAGATCCCAACTCGGAGTTCGTAAGGAGAGCGTTAAAAGCTGTGGACTTTTTAGTCGTTGTCGATGTAATGCCATCTGACGTTACTGAATACGCGGATGTAGTATTGGCGGAGTCAACGTATTTTGAGCGGGATGAATTGCCTTTACCGGTAGGTTGGACTTTAGATAATTGGATCGATATCCATCAAAAGACAGTAGATCCTTTATATGACACTAAACCACTATGGTGGATTCTACTCGAATTAGAACACAGATTAGGCTTGTCAAATGCAACTTTTGAGGATCTAGAGGAGATGATTCTAAAACAGTTAAACGTGGATCGGAAGGAGTTGAGTGAAAAAGGATGTGTGAGGATTCCAGAAGAGATATACGAGGTTTATCCTTACAAAAAACCGTTGAGAACGCCTTCAGGTAAAATCGAGATCTTCTCTAGGACTCTCAGGAAATATGGTTATTATCCTATACCCACCTATATTGAAAAGAATATTATGCCTAGAGCTACTGATGAGTTCTTCTTAACTACTGGTCATACATTATACCACACGCAGGATAGTATAACTTTTGACATTCCAACGCTTATTAAACTAGCTCCCGATAATCCAGTAATGATAAGTAAGAACAAAGCCCTACAGCTAGGAATTAGAGATGGAGATGAAGTAGAGGTGATATCCTTAACTACAGGGCAAAGGGTTAGGTGTAAGGTGAAAGTAAGTGATGGCATAAGGGACGATACTGTGTTTACTTATTTTGGTTTCGGCAGGCACTCAAAAGGGGAAAGAATTGCTTACGGTCACGGCTTCGATGTTAACAGTTTGATAAGTGAGCAGATCACAGACCCTGTTTCAGGGAGTGTTGCCCAGTCGTTGAATATCGTGAAAATAAGGCCTTTAAGGTAATTCGTTATTACGAGAAATTTTCTCCTCCTTTAACTTGCTTATTACTTCTTCGAATAGTTTTAACATCTGTTTCTCGTTTTTCCCGTGTACGTGAAATAAACAATTTCTGTGTTCTTTTGGTGTTGATAAAGTAGGGAACACGAAAGTCGTAAACCCCGGTAGTGAATATAAGGACGGAATCCTTGACTACGCTCTGATCGTAATAAAAAGAGACATAAAAAGATTCGGAAAGTTTTACGCTAAGAAATACGACGTGAAGACTGTTCATCTCGGAAGGGGATATAACAAGATCTTGTATATTATACATTTTATTAATAATTTTTTATTACAAGAATTAATTAAACATAATTGGATAGTACCTTATGATTACAGTAAATAATCGATGTGAATCAATATGAACTATCTTTATCACTTTTTAATTCAATAGCGTAAAATGATAAATCGATCTTTTTAAGACACAAGGTAAAATTAAACTCTTAATTAAATTTTTCATTAAAATTTTGTGTATTTTCTATGTGTATAACTTTTGGATAAAAAGTTTAAGCGTGGTTAAACATTATGTAAACAGTTTACGATACTCGTCATTATTGAAATGTCTTTACGTGTTCAATTCAAAGTTTTTAGTTATTATTCTTGCCTCCAGCGGTTAGGTCGAAAATTAGAAGGTCAGTTGAGAATTAGCCTTTTTTAAATGTTAGTTGGCTTAACCCCGTGAACTTATTCTATCTAGTATTGAGATATCTAAATCGGTATATTCAAATAAGGAATTTAAAACTGATAGCTCTTAACAGCTATTTGATCAAAACCGAACGTTTACTTAAGCGAATTCTCAAATATATCAATTTAAACTTAAAAATACGAAATAATTTAGGGAAAAGTTTTTATCTGTAACGAGTATTTAAGGTTATGGATCTGAAAGTAACATTAAATAAAGTTACTGCACGTGCTTTACTATTCCTAATTTTCGCATCTCTAAGATTGCTTAGCCTTGAGAAACTAGCAATACTATTCTTACCATTTATTCTTATTAACGATTCGACATCATTTCTCCTTAACATAGGTCTCATACCCATAGCATTCTTATTACTTGTGATGGTTTCCCTAGTAAAGTTCTGGATATTAGTGAGGGACAAGATCTATTATCTCTTCGAAAGGTCGAGAAGTAGAGATTATAATGCATAGAGATGAGGTGTTGGAAAAAAGTAGACCCATTGTTAAGGATAATCAGTTTTTAATGAAAGTTGACGGTGATTTATGAGTTTGGTGAAAAACTCTTATCCAAGGCAGACTTTATTCATAGTGCTTAACTTTAACAACTGAATTCCTCTTGCCATAAAGGTCGAGGCTTTCAATCGGTTAATGAATAGGCAACAACTTAGGAAAAAATTCAGGAGTGCTGTAAGGAATAATCATATTAAAAAAGAGTAAGGAATAATGCTGCTATAACTTCAGGTTCCCTTTATACATCAGCTTGAGCTTTTCCCACATCTCGTTTACATATTCTTCGAGCTCTCTTATCTTCTGTTGGTCTACATGTTTAAATCTACCTTGTATTTTCAAGAACTCCTCTATAGGTTTTCTAGTCCTCTTATCTAGGCAATGTAAGCATTCGTCGGAGATCTTCAATATACCGTTCTCACATTCGAATAGCGGCCAATAGCAGGTTTGTACGGCGAGCTTTGCTACTTCAGCGGTCTTTGAAGGTTCAAACATCCATCCGTAAGGATCAGGGCATAAAACTTGCACGTAGGAGAAACCGCGGATCTCCTTAGCCTTCCTTATCTTCTCCATTAAGTCGTGGGGATATCCTACACTCGCAGTCGCTACGTAAGGTACTCCATGTGCCATCATAATAAACGGTATGTTCTTTTTATTGTGCCGTTTACCCATAGGTGTGGTAGTTGTCGAAGCTCCTATTGGCGTCGAACCGCTCCTCTGCCCACCGGTATTCATGTAAGCCTCATTGTCTACACATACATATAGAATGTCCTCATTCCTCTCTGCAGCCCCGCTTAGAGACGCCATCCCTATATCTGCAGTACCGCCATCCCCAGCCCATACAACTGCCTTGACATTCTTTCCCCTAGTCCTCATTGCTGCTGCAATACCTGAAGCTGCTGCGGGACCTGCAGCAAAGGCAACGTTTAGAACGGGATAATTATAGGCTGAGTTGGGTCCCATGCCCTGAATCACAGAGGAACAACCTGCAACCACTACAATCACGGCGTTTTCTCCTAATGCTGTGCTTATGATCCTCATCGCTATGTTCTCAGGACAGCCTGGACACGCCGATGTCCCAGGCATAAGTTTGTGCCTATTTAATATATCTCGGACTCCTAAGCTCAATTTTTCTCGCCTCCTCAGGATAGAACCACTCTATACCTTGCGGTCTCTCTACGAACTTACGGATTATCACCTTCATCTCGTTCTTTCCTATTGAAACCCCTCCTAACCCGGTTATTACACCCTTTATATCAGTATCCGGTAACGAAGCTTTTACTTCAGTGTACAGCTGCCCTCCCCTACCAAAGCTAACGGATCTGTCAAGGACTAACACGCTCTTATCACTAAGTGCCTCAACCACCTCTTCTCCAGCCCAAGGTCTTACAAACCTTACTCTGTAAACCCCTACCTTAAGCCCTTCCTTTCTCAACTCGTCTACAGCTTGCATCGCGTCCAAAGACCAAGCTCCCATAATTACTACAGCGTAGTCAGCGTCTTCTAATTTGTAACTCTCGTTTAGCGTCGAGTAAGACCCTATAGGTACTACCCTCTTCATGTATTCCTTCCCAGCTTCTACAATGACTTCCTTAGAGGCAATCTGAGCTCTATGTATCGACTCTCGAAGTTTCATGTAATCCTCTGGCGAGAACATGTTACCCATAGCTATTGAGTCTTCTGGGTCTAACACGTAAGGCTGTCTTCTTGGAGGAAGATATGAGTCAACTTCTTCTTGCGAAGGTACGTAAACTCTGGTCTTAGTGTGAGATAGAATGAAACCGTCCATTCCGATCATCATTGGTAAGAACACTCTCTCGTCCTCAGTTATTCTGAAAGCCATTATAGTCAAGTCCATGGCCTCTTGAGGCGTAGAGGCGAAAGCCATTATCCATCCGCTGTCCCTCTCACTCATAAAGTCAGTATGTTCATTCCATATGTTCCATGGCGGACCTACAGCTCTGGTCCCAACAGTCATTACAACTGGGATCCTGCTCCCGGCGACCCACCATACCATCTCATGCATGTATAGTAGTCCCTGCGATGCAGTAGCAGTGTAAGCCCTCACACCGGCAGCTGCTGCACCGAAAGTCGCGGCCATTGCTGAATGTTCGCTTTCTACCCTGATTATTTCAGTCTCGAGTTCTCCTCTATCCTTCATTTCACTGAGCGACTCTATAATATAAGTCTGCGGAGTAATAGGGTAAATACCCGTGACTTTGACTCTCGACAGTTTTACAGCCAAAGCCACAGCATCGTTTCCTGAAATGACCTTTTCCATCATGACTCACTCACCATCTCAATTGCTTTGGCCGGACATACGTTGGAGCAAATACCACATCCTTTACAGTATTCGTAATCAACAGCAACTTTACCATCCTTGATGATTATGGTTCCTTCGGGACACCATATGTAACATGCCTTACATCCTACACACTTATCCTCATGTACTAAGGGTCTCACTATTCTCCAGTTACCTGTCTTTCCTCCTGCCCCTTTAGCAGGTTTGCTTATTGGGAATAATTGGTAATTAAGTGACAACTTGTGACACCTCCATTAACTCCTCGTAAGCTATCTCTACGGCTTTCTTGTTAACCTCAGCGATCCTTCCCTCAAACACCTCCTCTATTGCCTTCTTCAAAGAGTCTAGAGTAACTACCTTCAGTCTTGCTAGACTTCCAAGCATAACAATGTTGACTAAGGGCCATCCAGACTTCACTAAGTTAAGATTTAAAGCGATTTTCGTAGCGTTAACTACGAAAGTGCGGTAGGGGAGGGTTACGGGGGAGGGGGAATTAATGACGACATATCCTTCGTCTTTCAACCCTCGGAGTGGGTTAGAGATCTTTAACAAAGAAGGATCTAGGATAACAACAATATCCGGGTTTTCTATGGGGGAAGTAACCCTAATCGGATGGGAGTCAATTCTACAATAAGACTCTATCTCAGCCCCCCTTCTTTCGGCACCGTAGAAGGGGAATGCGGAGGACCAGTTCCCGTCTAGGTCTGCCGCAATTGCAAGTAAGTTAGCAGCTGTAACTACTCCCTGCCCTCCTCTCCCGTGAAATCTGATCTCGAGCAATAAGGCATCACTTCCGAATATACAATTCCTCTTGAACATTAAAAAAGTTTCGTATTAAAAAAGTTTATTATTTTGGGAGTCCATAATATGAAATATTTTCATAAAACCTCCTTCTTTCAATAAACTCCGATAATATTGCTCCTGGAATTGCTATAAGACTAGTTAATGGAAATAGAATAGATAATAGCACCATAATAAGATAGAATGAATTTAAGGTTAACCTAAGCTTGTTATCCTTACGAGCTACAGATATCTCAGCGATACTAAAAGCTACTGCTACAAGCAAATACAAGTAGTTATGAGTGAGGAAATAGCCTAGTGGAAATACTGAGGTAAAGGCTGTTCCTAAGAACGATATAGCGGTATTGGGGGAATACCAAGACGGTATAGTCTTTAGTATATAAAGCATTATTGAAGATATGATCGCTAACAAAAGAAGGACAAGTGACGATGCAAAAGTGAACACAGATGGGTAGAGCGAATAAAATACTAGTGAAAGAACGGAAAGTGACGAAAAGAATACTTCTCTACTTAGCCAAGAAGTCCTTAAGTTCTTGATTACCTTGTAAAACCTTTCCTTTCTGTTTATATGCAAAATTGAAGGAATAAGTCCTATAAGCATCAAGAGCAAAGGTACTATGCCTTTAACTGGAATAAGAAGGGAACCTAAAGCAAATTCGGAGAATAAAGTGAAGATCAATAATTGCCAATAATTTTCTTCTTTCCTTGTCTTCAGTGGTGAAGCCTCGACTTTAACCTTGCTCTGTCTCACCACGAGGTTAGGTCTAGTAAGTTCGTACGGTGCTAAGAACGGAGCGCTGTACTCTTTCTTATCAACCCATCCGAAGGATAGGGCACCGGTAGGACACGCTTCTACGCACAACGGTAACCCCTGCTTGTTCATAAGCCTTTGCCTACAGAAGTCACACTTGCTCATTACGCCGTCTTTATTAAATTTCGGCTCTTCATAAGGACAAGCCCAAGTGCAATAACCGCACCCTATACACTCTTTAGGGTCTATATAAACAACGCTCATGTTATCTTTCTTTATCGCGTTTGAAGGACAGACCTTCATACATAAGGGGTTCTCACAGTGGTTACAAGCTATGGAAACACCGATCTTCGTGTCTCCCTCATCAAAGACGAGTAAAGTTCTCCAATTTAGACCTCCGTAAGCTGAGTTACAAGCGTTGACGCAAGCATTACAGATAATACACTTATTAGGATCGAAAATGAACGCCAATTGGAGTTTATCATCTTCAGTAGTTTTCAAAATCTCTTCCATACATTAAATAACGAATTTAAACTAAATAAAGCTGAATATAAACCGTTTCTAATGTAGTAATTCTGAGGACTCAACGAAAAAGAAATGTAAAAGATATAACTGTGCTCAATATACTCTCCATATGGCAAGGCTAATAGCTACGTTGGGTACTTCGCCGGGAGGAATATTTGAGAGTTATAAGAACTTAATTGAAGGCAATTATCAAGGAGATAACGTAGAGAAGGTTAATATAGATGAGGTTTATATCATAAGGACATCCGATAAGGCTGTGGAATTCGCGTGGAAGTTAGTTAAGGCTATATTTGCCTGTTGTGGTGCTAAGGGTGTCCATGTTTATGATATTCCCTTAAGCATATCGGACATTAACAGTAGGCAAGACTTTTTGATGTTTAAGAGGGAAGTCGAGAGTAAAATAAACGAAGGGGACTTTGTGGACATAACTGGCGGTAGAAAATCTATGTCTGTAGCTGCTGCAATCTCAGCAATCAAGAGAAAGGCTAGAACTGTTACTACCATAGTCCCTCAAGCTGAGTATAACAAGGTTCAAAAGCTCATAAAAGAACTTGAACCGAGAGAGAAAGAAATACAGATGGCAGGGGAGGGAAAGTGCCAAACGATAGATATTTGTCAACTAGTGAGTAAATCAGCCCTAACTATTCTGCTATCGTAATGTATAAAATTCTACAACAGACTATTATTGCGTAATACCTTTTAAGCTTTCTCTGTCAGTATTACCTATGAAAAAAGTTATCACCTTTAAGGTCGAGGACGAACTGGTAAAAAATCTCGATACTTACGCTAGAAAACACGGGTTAAATAGGAGTCAAGTCATAAGGAAAGCGATATTAAAGTTGATAGAAGAAGAAAGAAACTGAGAAATAAAAGAAGAAAAAGTTTTTGACTTTTTTATGGCTGAATATACCACGTTAGTTGTTCTACGTTCATAGTGAACCGGATGAACGGCATTGAATAGTATAGATAAGTTAAGTTGTGTGAACTTAGGCCATATTCCATCATTATGTAACCCACTAGGGATGGTCCGTCGTTATAGGCTGCAGCGCTTTCGAGTATCTGAGTCTCGTTAGCCATGTATTGATAAATCGAGTTGAGCACTAAAGATTGATCTGTTGCGTTAAGTTGTTTTAGGAAGTAGTCTCTGAATGTCATTGCCATCTGTGCATAATAGTTAGCGTAGAAACCGTAATCATATATAACATTTGGATTTCTATATACTTGAAGTATCAGGGTTATGTTCCCGTAATTCCCGTTAGTAACTGAATCTAAATATTCAGTTGCATAAAGATCCGTTAGGAATTCATTATACAATCCTTGATAAAACCCTTGAGGAGTTATTATAGGCCCTGCGTTTATCGATAAGCTCAAAGCAGCCCATGAATTAGCTAGAATCTCATCAGATATGTTCCCTTGATTATATAAATAATCAGCCTCAGCTGCTGTCTCTATGGTCCATAAGTTAGTTAAGGTCTCAGCGTTATTAACTGCTTTCATAACTTCAGAACCTAAGTTCACCGAGTGATTAGTCTGGTAGAGGACTTCTATTGCCTCAACAGCAGGGTTAGGTAGGACATAAAAGGCTGTATAGTTACCCTCGCTTGCAAGCTTCTGTGCCATAGACCAATACATAGCTGCCGTCTGTTTCGCCGAAGAATTGGTAGTTGAGTTGTATAATTCATTGTAAAGTGTAGACAAGTAGTAATATCCTACAGAGAGGTTAACTGGAAAGTCCATATATCCCTTAGGTTGAGGTAATGAAGATGAAGTAACGATTTGATACATTTGAGGAATTGATGATACAGTGTACAAAACCTCGCCGTGTTCTTTGGCAAATTGCTCAGCCATCTGGTAGTTTTGCCCCTCAGCTAGGGCCATCATTTGAGGGACTACTAAGTAATAAATACCGCCTTGATATAGCTGGACTATCCTTTGATAGACAACACCGGTTGAGTACATATATCCTTCCAGTCCTACATCACCTAAGAAATACAGTGACTTATTTAGCATAGCTTGTTGCCCTAACATAGATGCCAAATACATTACTGTAGCTGAGTCCGTCTTCACTGCACCAGGAACGTTTATGTAGTTAGGGGCGTTTATGTATAAATAGTAATTATAGGCGGTCAAAGGTTGATAACCAAGCATCGATGCTACAACAGCGGCACCTTTTGCCCCGGCTAAGTACCCGTTACCACTGGAGAAGGGGTTTCCTATAAATACCAATCCGTCTCCAGGGGTTACATAGGCGTATTGAGAGGCTATTGTTTTATAGGGGAACACGGGGTTTATTAAGTAGTCCTCACCGTTTCCTATGCTAGCAGGGTCTCCAGAAGGAGAATATACTGTCTTTATCACTGTAGTTTCGTTTACTATCTCTTGTTTCATCGTTTGTGTTGACATAGGCTCAGTATAACTTGATTTTTGCCCCAGTAGATAACCTACTATACCAGCCAGTATAATTAAAATCACTAGTAGTATCCCAACTAAAAATTCTTTTTTCATTTTTTTTCAACGAAACTATAAATATTTCGGTTATATAAGAATTATCCCAAATCTTTATACGAATTAAAAAACGTTATTAGTTCTATCTAACCACACTGAAAGATAGTTTACGTCTAGAAGTCTCAGGTTTCTAAAGAGATAAATAGCCTTATCAATCTATGCTAAGGTTCGCAGAGCGGAAGAGTTAATAGTTTGTTTAGATAAAAAGTTAATAATTGGAGGAGGAAAAGCTTAAAAATAAGGGGGTTAAGGGGGCGAAAAGCCTCGCTGAGGAGATGGATAGTCCCGTGTTTAAATTCTTCTCTTTCTAATTTCTCTTAGTGACGCTAATGACACTCCTCCATGGCTTAATGGTACTGTGAGAGGAGCGATTAGTATCCCTCAGTAGGGGTGTCGTGGCGAAATAAAAAGTAATTAAAAGTAAGGATAAGTTACGTCACGGGTAAATACAAACTTTTTAATGAGCAGTATGTTTTTGTCGGTGAGTAGAAATATACACACAAAAATTCTCACTAATGTTTAAATATTTGTAAGGGATAAAGGAAGCAAGCACGGACTAAGTAGTTGTAAATCTCGTTTGAGGTTAATAAGTATGTTATTAAGTATGTTATGAAGAGTTAAGTATGTTATAACACCTATTCTTAAAATACCACTTTTATCTAGGTCTCGCTTTCTTGATCTCGTGATTTCACTAGCTGGTTTGCTATTTCTATCAACTCCTCAGGTCCTATACTTAAATCACCGTAATCCGGTGGTTTTTCCCTCAAACTCACTAATCCTACCTTCTCAGCTATTTTATCCATCCTTTTAACAACTTCTCTGGCTTCAGAACTCGAAAATTCACCCATTTTGATCTCAAAAGCCCAAATAGGTTTCTTCTTTTTTACAATAATTACGTCTATGTCTTCCTTCGGAGAATAATACTGTACCCCTCCGAAATATTTCGAAAGCATTTCTCCTATACTGAACTGAACCTCCCTACCAATAGGTAAGTCCTTGACTTCCAAATCCGTTTCACTTATAGCATATTTGGATTCAGCGTAAAGCGTGAGAGAAAGGGCAGGAGACCTGATTCTGTAATAATTTTCCCTAGACAGCGTGGGAATTTTTTGTACTAATCCCATCTTAGCTAACTTGTTGACCATTGAGGATATCGTTCCTTCCCCTCCTTTAGGTTGTATTATTCCGGCAATTTCAGACGTCTTCCATATTCCTTCCCCTAGAAGTAAAAGGATTTTATAATAGGTGTCTGTAAGTTGCCTTTCCTCTTCTTTGAACACCTCCCCTAACAGCCCCTTAGAAATTAACGAGAATTCCCTTATTCTACTAACGAATTCCTCATAACTATTTATGAAAGGAATTATCCAAGGGTCTCTGTATAAGGTTGAAAGTACGGGGTCTCTAATTTGAGTTAGCACATCTTCATAAGATATTATGTCTATTTCAAGGGGGGTGAATAAACCGAGTAATTGACTATTCCTATCAAATACTTTATTAACTATACCATAGCTAGAGCCTATTATTACTAGAATACCTTCCTTATCCCAATTGCTTATCATAGCCCAATAGATCTCAGGTAATCTTTGGAACTCGTCTATTACCGCCACGCCCCCTCTGCGCAGAATCCCTTTGACCTCTTTCATAGCCTCATCAATCTTTACCACTGTATCATCTAAGGTGATTGCATTATTTGAATCAGCTATTAAAACGTAATAATCCATCTTAAGGTTTCTCTTTACTAAGGTACTTTTCCCTGTCTTCCTCCTGCCGTAAATTAAAGTCCAGTTTTTTATTCTTTTTATCTCCTCCTCTTCTCGCCTTTTAATATATAGTCCCATAGGACTAGTCTTATAGGACTAGTACTTAAAGATTAGCACTTAAGACAGTGAATAAGAAAACGGAGGTAGGACGAACTGTATTAAAGTACAAGCAAACTCATGGTGCGTGAGCTGGATCTCTCTAAGCGATGTGTTAAGGGAATTAGAACCTCGTCCTTTCACAATTGAGAGGAATCAGTTTAAAAATTAAACGAGGAGAATGGTGTAAGAAACTTATATCGCCATCTAAAGCCATTACAAGGCTTCACTATATCCGGTACATCAGAATCCCACTTAGATAACTTGAGTCTCTCGCTGTTAAATGAGTTTTAAACAATGTCAGCTAGACGTATTTTAATTAAGTTTTAGATTTACGGAACTGTTAAACACTATTCAAATTCTCTCGATGTTAAAATTACACCTTGCTTGTTTTCCTACCAATAGATTTTTATAGTCCATTAGATACTTAGTGTTACGTGGAAAAGTTAAAATCAATTATTCTGATAATTACAATTATTTTTTATTATTATCATCAGAATATCTGTTTTTGACTGAGTTTTACTTCGCTAAAACTTATTCAGTTCAAGAAAATCAAAAAGTAAACATAACAAGTTTACCTTCACTAACAAAATCTCCCACCCCTACATACTCCCTTATACAATCAATTCCGAACAAGCCTAAAGGTTATACGCCTGCAAATTACATGTTTGAGGGTGATCCTCAGCACATATACTATGTGCCTATAAAGACCGGTTACTTTATGTTGAATTTGACTGGAGCTATTGTAGTTCCTCCTACTATATACGGGGACTTAATGTACGTAGTGACTTCAGGAGTAATGAACATGACAACGGGTGAATTGAAGGAACTGTTAGGTTGTCTCTTCGCGATTAACATATCCGACGGGCGAGTAGTGTGGCTAGACAAGTTCCCAAATCAGATCATGACTGTGCCGTTGGTCTATAAGGACGAGGTTATCATAGGTCTGGGAAACGCGTGTTTCCTCAACACCACCGTTAGGGGGACTGGAGAAAACGCAGTAATAGCCCTTAACGTAACAAATGGTAAAGTAATATGGAACTACACGACTCTCGGGGAGGATATGCCGACTCCGGTAATTTACAAAGGGATGGTAATTGAAGCAAACGGGAATGGTGAAGTCTTTGCACTAAACGTAGATAATGGTAAACTGATATGGCAAAGGTATCTAGGGTCTTACGACAGTATGTCTTCACTTCTTTTAGTAGGGAACACAATATATTTCGGAACGGCAAACCCTTACGTGTTCTGGGCTATAGATGCGGATGACGGCCAGGTAATTTGGGATTATAACTTCTCGACTACTGGATTGACTTTTGGTGGACTTGACGACTCATCGCCAGCCTATTATGACGGGATAGTTGTAACTTCTTATACCGTTCATATATCTAACATAACCATGAGTGAGTTCCTTGTAGCGTTTAACGCGTCTAACGGTAGAATGTTATGGTACTTAAACGAAGGAAATGCTCCAATACCCAAATACCTCGAATCTCCAGCACCAGTAATTTATCACGGGGTAGTTTATCATGATTCTCCGGTAGGAATACTATACGCAGTAAATGTTACTAACGGAAAAGTTATCTGGGAATTCTTGACGGGTCCAACAGTTAGCAACGTGGACATAGCCTACAATTCTTATATACTTATACAATCCAGAGAGGGTACTTTATATGTGCTAAAGCTAAATGGCCAAATGGTAAAGTCGGTATTAACTCCGGTTATGCCTGGGCCAGGTAACTTACTAGTAACACAAAACTCAGTAATAATGGTAGGAATAAATGGTGTTGTAGACGTAATACCAATCTACGCCTTAACAGGTTCGTGAAGCCTTAAGTAAAATAATGAAGCTAATATCCTTAATACAGCAATTGCTAACATCATATCCCTTATCCCCTGAACTACGCCGAAATAACTCGTAACTAGTTGTGCCGTAATACCACCGATACTTGATCCCGTAAGGTCTCCAAGGGCGGTTACCGCGTTATAAAGACCCACGCTTTTCCTCGTGTCCTTTGAACTGTCGTAAAGATAGGAAAGATAGGCTGTGGAATTAACAGAGTTAGTGAACCCGGCCACTACGTTAGCAAGATAAATCTCATATAAGGATGTAGATAAGGCATAAGCTAGAGGAAAGGTAGCTAAGGCTAGTCTACCGGTAAACATCACCAGTTTTCTGTTTTTGTCCACTAGTTTACCTACCCAGTTCTGCATCAAGAGTGTAGACACTCCTGATATTGTGTTGATAATAGCCACGTTCTCGAAGTTCATGTTGAAGACGTAAACCTGGGCCAAGGGGAATAAAGGCCAAGCTGATGACCATATTACGTTAAACGTAAAGGTGATCAAGAGAAAATCTCGAAATTCCTTAGTCACTTTTAACTCCTTTATTGGTGGTTTTTCATAGTCTACGTCAAACTTATAAGCTATGTAGGAATCACTCAAAATCAAAACTCCGGTCGTCAGGAAGAAAGGTCTTACCAGAGCTGTATCATCACCTACGAGAAAACCCGTGATCAGAGTAGCTATAAGTCCACCCAAGGTGGAATAAAATGAGTACTGAGCAAGTACCTTACCTCTAGAAGATGCGCTTACTGTGTCCATTATCAAATACCATCCGAAAAGTGAAACGCCTAAGCTAGCTTCTAAAAATACGTATAGAGGCACAAATATTATACTACTGAAAGGGATAAGTGAAAGTATAACCCAAAGTATCCCTACGATTGCAGAACCTATTACCACAAGCTGTTTCCCCCTAGCCCTTACGAAGCCTAAAACGAATTGTACTATTGAAGGTAAAACCGTCCCTGCTGAGGATATTATAGCTAACGCTTCTCCGTTTAATCCAGAGAGAGCTGAGAGAAAGGCTATAAAAGGTTGCGATAAGCTTAGTGCAAAGTTTCTGAGCAGGATATAAGTCCTTAAAGGTTTCACATACGAAACTAAATCGATATAACTTTAAAGTTTTCTAACGAGTGGAAGGACAATTAAAGCGTTTTACAAAGAAAGGGGTTAAGGGGGCGGAAATCCTCGCCAGATGCATAGCCCCGTGTTTAAATACTACTTTTTTCCAAATTTCATGATTTTAAGAGATTTTCCTTTATAAAATGATATAGAAAGATCTCCGTAGAATAAAAATGAGAATGAGAGAATATGGAATTTCATCATTTTAAATCTTGTTTTTGAACTCTTTGAAGTATGGATTTTATTTCATCAATAAGTATCTTTATGTTTTCCGCAGCAATTTCATCACTCCTAAAAGGGCTTAATATAGCTTCTTTATCCGGGCCATTATATTGGTATTCATGAATGGAGAGAGCTTTTTCTGTTAATAAATTTATCTCTTTCCCTAAGATTAATGAAAGTTCTTCCATGTAGGAAGTGGGAACTACAGCTATTATCCAATCTGCTAATTCTATCTTTCTCCTCCCTAATGACTTTTTTTTAGGATATTTCTTAACTAGAACATCTCTCTTATCCGTAAGTAATGCAGCCAATAGAGATTTCCACGCTTGGAATACCTTACCTGCTGCGTTTCTTACAAGTCCTTCCTGAAGAAATTTTTCTGCAATTTCGACCTCGAATCTTGCCTCCTCAAGCCTTATCTTTTTATAAGCCTCCAAGTTAAACCATGGCTTAGGTAACTCTTGCATATATAATAATAAAGTAAGAGAGTATTTAACCACGTTTAATCCTATTATGATTAAGATTTATTGAAAAAGATTAAAACTATATTAAAACTACAAAAAACAAAACAAGGCTGTGATGGAGGTAATAAATAGAATTAGTTAACATGTAGAGATTAAAAACTTTCTTTAATATCTTCAGGTCTTGTTAAGTTCTTTTATTATGTAAATAAGATAGAGAAGATAGGACCTTACAAGAAAGGGAGTTGGGGGCTCGCCAAGGCAATGGACAGCCCCTTATACTTCTTTTTCTAGTTTTTTAATGGCTAGGAGGGGTAAAAAACGATTAGAGCTACTGTTTTAATGAAGATCGCAGTCTCTGAACCCCTCCTAGCCCTCGTAAACAACTACGTAAAGGTACTCCGCTTCGTCCTCTTTTGGTTGAAAGAAAACGTTCCGAACTAAGAAGAGAAGGGAGTATTAGGAAAGGTTCACAAGGAGTTGTACACAAGACGTTATCCAGGGTGATAAAAATGGGAAATTGGGATGAGGTAATATTATGAAGTCACTTTCAACTAAGAAAGACCTTTTGCTCAAGGTCAATAAATTATTTCCTTAGGAAACGTTTAGGGGTGAACTTGAGTCACTTTACTCCAAGAAACCCAAGTGGGACGTTATATTACTCCTCAAAGTCCTATTAATCAAGTTCGTCTAGCATTTATTGGAAAATCCTTGCATTATAATATTCTTATAAAGGACTCCAATAATATTTATATTTAATTTTTTATGATATACCATAAAGATCTAATGTGTATATAATGGAACTTCGAAATTTATCTCCACATAATTTTGAAAATTATTTAACTCTAGATTTTCCCTAAAATGCTACTATAGATATGAATTAGATTGGCTATATTAGATCTTCGGTAGCGTCTCCTAAGAAAATTAACCTAGATTATGTCAAGGAATTTATAATGAAAAATGAATATATTCTTAATAAAAATAATGATTTGTTTAATATCATATATCTAATAGATAATGCTAGACAAATAGCGGAGGAATGTAGTACTAAATATATTTCTTGAATAGTATCTATTGAATAAAATGGTTGTTTGTAATTACTAAAATGATAAAATAATTTTTAATCTTTTTTAGTTATATAATATTAAATTATATACCTAATCTACTTGGGCATTTTAACGCATAAAGGATCAGTGAAGCTGCGCACAGAGTTTTTAGGTATTCATATTGTTTTGATAAGTTGTTTGTTTCCAGTAATCTTAGATCTTTTTGATCTTCCATAATTTTACTAGCTATCTTATTTATAATATCATCTTCGTTAGATGCACTGGTAATAATATTATTATATCGTGAAATTAACATTTCATATATGCGATTAGACCACATAAATCCTTCCTCGTAATACAATCTTAATTCATAGGGTAAAATGGAATATATTACCCATAAATCGTCTCCTAATTCTTCATTAAGTATCTTATTCTTCAGCGAAGAATATTTCTCTCCTAATATTTCTTTATAGAATTCTTCTCCTATCATAATTCTAAACTCAATTTTAATTTCATTTGTATAAAATACTAATCTCCTATATTCTTTTAAACACGATGCTAGATCTATGCATTCTGTTTTAAACTCCTTATTTGTCAGACGGGTAAAATAATCACCGAGATTTTCTACTATATATTCAATTAAACTATTCATTCTACCTCTGTTCACGTTTTGTTCAGTCAGTATCTCATGTTTTTCTGAATACGAAATAAATATAATTAAATATATTTCTCTTAAACCTTCCTTTATTAATGGATCAGCAGACTTTTCTATAATCCAATTCAGAAAGACTTTAAACTTATCTAATAGTGATTCTTGACCTGTTCTTCCACCAGAATGCTCACTTGTTCTTTGCTCTATTAAGTAAAGTTTATTATCTTTTCTCGCAATAAAATCTATTACTTTTTGTTGTTTGGAATACTTTTTTTGGTAATATTCACTAAATAGTGTATATTTAAATATATTTACCCTTTCATCTACTTGGTAGCCGAAATTTTCTAGAAAAGATTTAATAAGATCCTCATATATTGAGCCGAATCTAGGGCCAGATGAAGCAATAAAAAATCTATTTGAGATGTATAATTGGAGAGCTAGTTTTTCTGATATTGATGAAGGGATTAGCTTAAAGCCAAAATAGAAACTTTCTATATCTGTTATCTGAGACTTAATGATATCAATATTTTTATAATCACAAAGAATTGGAACCAATATATCTTGTAGTATTGAGTTAATGTACTTTAGCTGGATCTCTTGGAATTTTGTAAGTGATTGCTTAAACAAATACTTCTTAACTGTTAATAAGTTCATACATCATTATGAGTCTACTAATACTTAAGCGTTATTTACGTGATATAATCTTATCATGAGGTATAAAGCATCTTTTCTTTCTTATCATCAAACACTTCAATTAAGCATGCGTATTTCCATTTAGATTTTATTTCCTCTATATTTTCACATGTTTCTTCTGCAATTTTGATATGTAATGGGCCTATACATGAGTATATTATTGCTATCATATGATGTTGTAATTCCGTTTAAAATTAAGTGGGAGAAGGAAGAAATTAATTTTTCTTCATAATAAGTAAGTGCTCTGTTGGTGTGCGTTCATCTTCTAACTTTGTAGCAGGGTTCTTATTCACTTCCTTTATTCGTCTAGATACTATTTTGTCTATGAAAGTTACTTCATGCTTCCAGCCTAATGATTCTAAATGCTCCTTTAATATTTCGTCTATGGGTACTCTAAGCGTTCTTACTTTTACTGGTCCCACAAATATTCCTAAGGTTCTTGCATTAACCTTA
The DNA here is from genome assembly GCF_037389425.1 of Stygiolobus sp. CP850M. Classification (NCBI taxonomy): domain Archaea; kingdom Thermoproteati; phylum Thermoproteota; class Thermoprotei; order Sulfolobales; family Sulfolobaceae; genus Stygiolobus; species Stygiolobus sp. CP850M. The sequence goes on along the minus strand of NZ_JBBHKR010000082.1, from coordinate 40,323 downwards.
CCAAAGAAGTATGCCAGTGACCTAAAGTAGGTAATATAAATGTCGACCAGTTTCTTATTTCCGAATTCCTTTATTTTTTCTAGGTATTCCTTGAAGGTTTTACTCCTTATTTCTACATTAGGGGGTTTATTATAGGGAATTTCCTTTTTACTTAGCTGTCTTATTTTATTATCGTCATAGCCCAGCCAATATAGTTCAATTTTAAACGTCCTTATATATTCTTGGGCTTGTAGATAGGGGGGTGAAGTTATTACAGCGTCTACATTTGGAGGACTTTCGCTTAAAACGTCTACTCCTCCGTAAACTTTCCCGCTGGAAACACATTTACATAAAGATTGAAATTCCTTAACCTTCCTTATAATTCTTTCAACTTCTTTCCAATACATATCTCTCATTATTTCTTTCCAATTAGAATTTAACAGTCCGTTGACCCTTTCTATTGCAAATTTTGATTTATATAATTTTGGGAACTCCAGTTCAGCATAAGAGAAATATTTCGTAATTTTGAACAACGGTATTGCGACTAAAGGGTTCGGATGGTCGTGATAATATGCCCAAAGCCTTGATAACTGAGCTATAAATTCTTTAGGATACCAATAGCCTAAGTTTTTCCATTTAGGTATAAAACTTTTGTTATAATTAAAGTCTATCTCAAAAGTCTTTTCCGAAATTTCATCCTTCCACGTTTCTGCTTTAACCAAGATTTCTATTATTGGATTTAAATCCCATAGAATATAATTCCTGCCTGTCATCTCAGCCTCAATTGCCACGGTACCAGATCCAGCAAACGGGTCAAATAACGTTTCTCTAGGCTTGGTGTAAGCTTCTATGAAATACCTTACCACGTTAGGAATAAATTTTGCAGGATATGGATAGAGATCGTGTGTTACATAATTTGTCCTCAATTTCACTATATCTCTAAACAGCACGGAACGATACTTAATATTTAGAAAATCATCAATGCTAGTTTGCATCAATCTCACCTAAAAGTTTCTCTATTCTCCTACCAAGTTCATTATCTATTTTTTGTATTCCAGGTAAAATTTTAACTCCTATTTCCTTAAGTTTGTCTAAATCTATTATTTTCCATCTAGTTGTATCTGTCGTAGAAAGTACCGATTTAGGTATATATATAATCTTCAATGTCACATAATATTTCCATTCTCCTTCTGGCCAGTATTTTTCGCTTAATTCCGCAATATCTATTATCTCACCCTCCAAGACTATACCACCTTTTAAGCGTGACTCAGATTTATTAAGGTATAAAAATGCTCTTACTTGATTTTCTAAAAGTTTACTAGATCGGTTAAATCCCCAAATGAAAGAGCCTTGAGGATATTTTTGTATAAGTTTAGATTTTCTCGTTTTGTAATCATCAAGTGAGAAGAGGAAGTTTGTAAGTGTTCCCTTAAATAACACATACATAAGATAGTCTTTTTACTGATGACTTAAAACCTTTTGCCGCATTGGAACGTAATACCTAGAGCCATAAATATTAGAAGAATATTAGTTTAAGCTAATCATACTGTAAGATTTACCCTGGATGCTTTATTCCAAAACCACTCACTCAATTTTTAGTGTAGAAATTTTTTTCTGCTAAAATAGAGTGTGGAGATAGTGTCGTCGTTAAGTTATTTATATTTGTATAACGAGTATTACTTATGGGTAGGAAGCTTGTATTTAGGCAAGACGTTTCTTGTCCCTCTTGTGGTAGTCATCATGTTGTTAAGTGTGGTAGGCCTTTGGGTAGGCAGAAGTATTTGTGTAGGGATTGTGGTAAGTACTTCTTGGGTGATGCTAGTTATCATCATCATTCTAGGAAGTTGAGGGAGGAGGCTTTGAGAATGTATGCTAATGGTATGAGTATGAGGGCTATTTTTAGGCTTAACGTACCTCTTGGTACTGTTTTCACTTGATTAAGCGTTATGGTAGGAAAGAGCATGAGAAGTTGGTTGAGTTGTGGGGTAGGGCTGAGGAGCTGGTCAAGGGTAAGGTTGTTGCTAAGGTTGTTGATGAGATGTGGACTTACTTGTACAAGAATACTAGGGCTTTTTACAAGTGGGTTTTCACTTGTTACGTGTACACGGAGCTGGGAGTTTACCTCATTTACTCTGTGGGGGATAGGGGTGAGAGTACTTTCCTTGAGGTCAAAAAGTATTTGTCTGAAGAGGGTAGATGGGTGAGCGATGATTATAACTTGTACTACTGGTTGAAAGACCACACGGTTGTCTCGCCAGTTAACCCGAACGAATCCTTTCATTCCTCATTAAGGGATAGGCTAATTAGATTCAAGAGAGCAACAAAGGCAGTAAATAGGAGCATTCGTAGCATGATGTACTCCATAGCCCTAGTCTTAACGAAAAGAAGGTTAATCCCAGAATTTGTAGCTTAACGACGACACTATCACCACACTCTTCAAAATAAAACGTAGATTTAAAAATAAGTTTAACGTTGGTTCTGATAAAAATTGAAACTATTCACAACACGTGAATGAGGAAAAATTAAATGGAGAAAGGCTGAGAGTTTCATTAACAATTAAGGAATTCTTTAGCTGAGCTTAATTGTGATTTCATGGGTCTATAACTTCTATTTCATCCTTAACCCTTTCGAAATCCTTATCCGTCGTAATTATAGGCATCTTAAACCTCTTGCTTAAAACTGCAAGATAAGCATCGGTAGGGTCTAAACTTTTCTCAGTTACATAATACACTAGATCTCTTATTTCGTCACCCTTTATCTCGATTACTTCGTTCACAGTTAGCGGAAGTGAAGTTATAAGATTTAGGTAACCTAAAGCCCTCAATTTATCACCTTTTTTACTATGTTCGTTATACTTCCTTAAAGCCCATTCCATAATTTCTATTAGCGTTACTACACTAACTTTCCCCTTTCTTCTCTTATTCGATATAAACGCACTTGTATCTATTAGGACTTCGTCCTTTCCCATAAGGCTTCCCTAAAGGCTTCCTTTAACTCCTTAGGCGATATCGACTTAAGGAATTCCATTAACTCCTCTACATTCTTCACCTTTTCTAACTCCTCAGCAAAAGCAGTATAAGGAGTTAAAATTATAACTCCACCCAAATCCACAACATAAATTTTCTTATTAGCATACCATTTACCTAAATAAACCCTCCCTTTTGAGTCGGCAATTTTAACATCCATAGATGTAAGTGGGAATATAAAAAATAAAAATTTTTCCCACCCTTAACTTAATCCACGACAATTACCACTTCATATAGAAAATCATTACACTTATTAGATTTTCTAACGTTATAAGCTTAATTTTATACTTCTTGAGTGTGGACAACAATTTTGTTAATATAAAATGAATTATTTGAATTGTTTGTGCTTTATTAATAGAACGTTGATGATAATACTTTTTTAGGGTGAGCACGGGAGGTATTACCTGGAGGTGAGCACATGGAAACTAGATGGAAGGTTCCCGTGCTCACCCAAATTATACTAATTTTAATTGAGTATATTAACCTTAGCCCTAGGTTTTACTCTAGGGAGACCGTAGCCTCTGCATTGGCTAACTACGTTTCCGGGTTATCCTCATGGAGGGTCGTGTTACCCCATTCCACTCTGCTTTACTATCATAGGAGGTTGAGTTATGTTAAGTACGCTGTGCCATTGAGTGGTGTTTACGCTATTGACGAGACTAAGGTGAGGCTAATTAATGGTCAGTACTATTACGTGTGGATCGTTAGGGATGTAAAAACCAAGGGAATACCCTTCTTCATGGTTACTAGTGTTAGGAGTGGGGTACACGTCTTGGTAGTTCTTGCGAACATGAGTAGGGTTGAGGAAATAGCAATGAGGGTGTTTAGGAGAAGGATTGATAAGGTAATTTACTTGCACGATGGGGCAACAGCATACAACGCCTTCTCATGGTTAAACGTGGAACACGAGAAGTTCAACGAGAGGGATTATGCAAAACAAGGGTTCAGAAGCTTAAAACACTTGCATCAATGGACTTCCACTTCCCTTGGAATACTGACAATCACAATAACTAGGTGGTTATCAACATTCTTCCTGATATATCCTTTACACCCCAACGTACTTGTTAGATAAGGGGGTGATAATAAATGTAAATATTTCAAATAAATAAAATTATTGTCCACACTCGCAATTTTCACAAAAAAGTTTTTATATCAGAAGCTCCCCAAGTCGTGAAACTTGTTGTTACTCATTAGCGTAAAATTTTAAATATTAGTTTAGCCAGTTAAACTGTAGTAGAGTGAGTTTGACTCTAAGAGTGGAAGTAGGAAAGAAGGGTTATGTAATAATTCCTAAAAGTGTAAGGGATTTGGTGGGAATAAAAGAGGGGGATATCTTAATTTTGACAGTCGTTGGAGATAAGATAATCTTAGAACCTGAGAGGAGGGTTAACATACGAGAAGTTGTCAAAAAATTAGAAGAACATGAGAGGAAGATATCTTATGCTAAAAGGGCAAGCCTTGGGGAACTGGAGAACATAAGTCTTGAAGAGGAATTTGAAGATTGATTTTTCTTGATGCTAATTTCTTAATCTACTTAAACTCGGGAGTAAGTGAGGTAAAAGAGTATTATATAAAACTCCTCACATATGAAAGCTTGTTTTCAGATCCTTTAGTTATAGATGAGGTAATATACGTGTCTAAGAAGAAGTATGGAGTTAAGTATTGCGATACCATAGAATTCTTGGATGAAATAGTGCTCAAGTACTTAACAGTTTTACCAATTACGATAAAGGAATATGAGAGGGCTAAAGAGATTATGAGAAAATACTCAGTTAAGCCATCTGATGCCTTTCATATTGCCGTAATGTTAAACAATTCAATAAACGTGATCTTAAGTGAAGATAAAGAGTTAGATAAAGTTGCAGAATTAAGGAGAATATGGATTAAATGAAATTCACTAACCTTCTCAATTTGTCCCTGCATAATCGAGTTATGAGATAGGGATAAAAAAGGAGAAGGGATTTGATAGGCATACAGCCTCAGCTTACTTAATAGCACTAAAAGGATTAGGAATGTTGAATGATATCAAATGGCGTAAAATTCACGGTTTATCCGAAACTGTTGACAATGGCATTAATAGAGAAAGCCAGCCCTTCTTTCAACATTTTCTCCCTAGGCACGACTCTTCACGTATTGCTGACCAGGGAAATGGATAGGCCGGACTTAAAAGAAATGGAAGAAGCGTTTAACGGTGAGTTGTCTAAAGTTAAGATTGCGAGAGAAAAATTAAACGCGTAGAGTGAAAACCTTGAAGAGATAGTCAAGAAAGCGATAAGAATGGAATGCGGTATTAAAGATTTTAGATAATTGTGAATAACGTATGGCACATTTATTAATGCGGAGAGAAATTTAGGCCTTATGGCTGTACGCATAAGTAGATAATTGAAATCTACCATAGAGTAAATAATTGAGGTGATGATAAAGCTTTCATGAAAAGAATGGAGATAAACCTTTTTGTGTAGGTTATTTAATTTTATAAAAAAGGTAAAACTCTGAGTTGCTGAATTCCTACAAATCATGAGTTTGGGAATGAGGGTAAATAAGGAAGTTCTGTATCTCTTACCCGAGTAAATCCCTTGCAGTTAGACGAAAAACGTTTTTCCTTGTAGTTTTTAGATATCATTCTCAACTGTAAAGTTCGTTCTCACAGAGTAGTTTGAAAAATATAAAACAAGCCTTTTCTACTTATTTTTAATGAAGCTTATAATAAAGAACCTTGGCGTGCTCAAGGATACGTCAATAGAATTAGGAGACCTTACGGTTATATTTGGTAAACCTAATTCTGGTAAATCTTACATACTGAAAAGTATTTATTCTAATCTGGCCTTCTTTGACCAAGCTAATAATGTTGACTTAGCTACCATAGTTGCGGAAAGTCTCTACTCTACAATTGTTTCAATTTCAGAAAATGCGATAAAGGGAAGAAAATACACAACTTCCTTAAATATTTCGGAAAAATTTTTGGAATCTCTTACGATACTAAGAGAGAGAATTTCGAGATCTCTCCTTTCAGTTAACGAGACCGCAATTACCCGTGATGATTCTAATTTATTAAATAGAATAATGGAAATCACGAAAGAAGCTTTAACGTCTTTATCTATACCAGCAGTTACTTACACACCTTACTCGTCATACTGCGTGAATAAAATAGACATTGGATTCTCTAGAGGTGAACTAATTTTAAGGGTTGAAGTTTCATCAATTGGAGATAAAGAGCTGTGTAAGACAGTTCTTTCAAGTAATTTAATTTCAAATATAAGCTCTTACATGGCTTCATATTTAGTTCCAGCAATAATGAATAAGGTTAGCATAGCAGTAGAAATTCCTTCTGTAAGGTTCTTATCCTATGGGAGGTCTTTAATTTTACTTTATAGAGAGAATATAAAACCTCTGCCTTATACTAAGAGCCTAATATTCTGGATAAATAAAGGTAGTGAAAGAATCAGAAGCGGTAAAGGTAGTATTAATAATTTCTGGGACCTAAAAGTGAATGTAGAGAAAACTCTTTCTGTTAACGGCCTCGAAATTCCTTTCCTTTCTTCAAGCCTGCAGGAACTTACGGCTTTTTCCTTAGCTATTGCGGATGGGAGGAAAAGCTTATTACTTATTGAAGAGCCTGAATCCCAATTAAGTACTGATTATCAACTTAAGATGGGGTTATTTTTATACGAGTTATCTAAAAAGCATAAGGTTGTCATTACTACACACAGTGAAATTATCCTCATTATATTAGCGATTCTCTCCCATTTTAAGAAGGAAAAAGAGGTTGTTGAACTTTTTAACTTAGGGAAAGTTGAGGGCCAGGAAATGAACGTTAATGTTAAAATTTATCATGTGAGAGATGGAAAAATAGAGTTAATGGATCCGGAAAAAGTTCTGGAAAACATCCCTGGGATAACGGATATTTATTACTCTATTCTAAAAATAATTGCAAAACTAAGTGAGTAACCTTGAGAGCTATTAAAGTATGTGAAAACGACTGTTGTTTTTCTACGGAATGTTCGCTATTAATAGATATGGAAAGTGAAAAATTCAAAAGCAGTAATAAGCATGCAGATTTCCTATGCTTTAAGGATAATAAGATAATATTAATCGAACTAAAGGACATTAAGAGCTTTAATGACCCTAAGAAAATAGAAAATACGATAAAGGAGAAAATAAATCAAAGTCCAGTCTCAAAAAATCATATAGAAGATATTTATAAGAAAATTAAGGACATTTATTGCAATGGCCAGATGACGTATCACTTTTACATTGTTGTTCCTAAAGAGGTTAAAAGCGCATTAATCCACGTTCTACGCTGGAGTAAGAAGTTTGACAGTGTTGAAATCTTCAGCTGTACAGATAAATGAAAAGTCATCCCCTTTATCCTTACCTAAAATGTTCTTTACGTCGTGCCTATTTCTTGGGAAAATCCCCCTAGAGATTAAATAATAATAAGCTAGCGATATCCCGTTCTTTCCTTCTCTGCATTGCTTATCTACAAGTTGTCTCGCCTTACTTATAGCCTCTTCAATTATCTTGTTCATATTATCAATTTTCATTGCGTTGATAACATGCTCTCCGTTAATCAGGACGTTAACATAAAAGGGGTCTTCTTTTAAAAGCCTTAGGAAAGTAAGGTAATCTATGACGTGTAAATCTAGATTTTCATTAATTATAACAATTTCACTTAAAGCTTTAAATGCCTCCTTAATATCGTCTACAACAACTAAAATGTCCTCATCGCGTTCTTTACTGCCGAACTTCGTTATTAACCTTATCACATGAAAGACTAGAAAACTAAGTATATACGTTTTTCTACTTTCCTTCTCTTCCCCACCTATTCTAGAATTTTAAATTAAATTTCACCTTGACATAATTCAATATTATTTATAGGGTCGTCCACGTCTAGTATTGTTATAACTTTTCCTTACTTTTAATTACTTCTAATTCCACCACGGGGCACCCCTCTTAAGGGATCGTCCATAGTCACCTTCAGATCATTGAGACTAGTCGAGAGAAACACCCTACCTTCTCATGTAACATTTCACTCCTATCCTCATGATTAGATCCGTCATCAAGCAGAAGATCGTCAAAGGAAAAAAGTATAAGTAATAGTATATAAACGTAGTTTAATCAAAACTAATTTAGAAGTAATTAAAAATAACTAGTAGTTACGTAAAAGAGTTACAGCCTATCATGAAAATAGTGAACTTTAGAATCTTCGTTCTCCATGGAAGTTAAAGAAGATAGCTAACTAAACCTTTTAAAGAATTAATTTAATTTTATAAATAGTAAAAGTAATGAAGAACTTACTGATAATATGATAAAGGTTAGTATACCGTAAAATATACTTATATTTATAAATAAGCCTATTATTAAAGGTACTATTATAAATATTATATAGTGGAAGAATAAATTTACTGAGTTAACTAAATTCTTCTCCTTAACGTCTTTAAATTCTCTCGCTATAACTAAATTACAGCAGTTATGGGACTTTAACGTAACTTAAAGATTTTCATTAGCCCCGACGATCCACCTAAATAACGTTCAACAAACCTGAGGAACGCCTCCACGCTCCTCAGGTTAAGAGCCCCCACCAGCTCCCTGACAACGTTGGTCATGATGGTGAAGATCGTGAGGTACCCCTGAAGCCTCTCTCCTCCAGAACGAGGAGTCCTCCAGTCCCAAGGCCTTCACGTCCCTGTGGAGCTCCTCAATCTCCCACCTCATCCTCCATGCCTCCTCCATCTCCTCCTCGCCGAGCGAGAGATCGGTCGTGTAGAGGTACCTAACGTGTGTCCCGGAGTCACGTTCCCGGACTAACAATTTTACCGTAATCGCTTGACCTCCAAGGGTCAGGTCGGCGTAGTAGACTCCGGGGGTATCCCACTCGGAGGTATCCCTTCACCTCCTCGAGGGTCCCCCGGGCCGACTCGACCCTGAGTTTGGTTGGACTTGAGCTCAGACACCACGTTGTCCTTCACGAGCTTCTCCGACCAGTACCACGAGTCGAAGACTACTCTGGACACGCGGAAGTACCCCTTGAGCACGTCCAACATCTCCCTGGCCAAGTCGATCTTGGTCTTGAACTCGGTGACCATCCCCAAGTCCAACATCTTCCTCACGGCGTAGGGGAAACCATGAACGCCCTGCCCGTGGAGAGGTCCACTATGGCGACCGTGAGGAGCTTGACCCTCTCGAACCTCCCGTGGGTGTGGCAGTAGATCCAGTAGTTTCCGTGGGGGCTCACGTCCTTTCCTCTGGAGTACTCCTTGTGGTCCACGGTGTCGTCTATGATTACAGCTACCTCACCCTTCACTAGCCCCGACAGGACCTTCAAGTAGTCCCTCCACGCGTCGTGGAGCTCTCCCAACGCCTCCAGCAGGTTTGCGTAGTCCAACCCGAACGTCTCAGCAGCATTCTTCACGCTGGCCCTACCACCTAGCAGGACCATCAAAACGAGTGCTAACTCGACCTTCCTGCTCCTCCCGTTCCTCCTGATCACGCCCAGAACTTGGTTGACCGCCTTGACCAGCCTCTCCTTAGCTAACTCGATTTGTCCTTTTCCGTTTGTCATCTTTTCAGCAGGAAGATGTCTAAAATTATAAACTTCTCGCTAATACCGACTTCTTAGTATTACCTCCCTAAGATTCCCATAACTGCTGTTTATTACATATCCCTCTGCTAATAACAACCTAATATTCTGTATTACGGTCTGGTATGGGATTTGTGCACTTTCGGATATTTCGCTTGCTTTTGCCTTACCTACCTTTAGGAGGTAAATAACGATATATACCCCGGGAGTTAGGAAGATGTATTTATCTGTGGATATTTTTCCATGTTTGCTCTATGTTAATCATAGAGCATAATAATATTTAAATCTTCTCTTTACATATCGCATAAACCATAGATTACTCTTTTCATTATATGTATAACATCAACCATATGAAAGAGAGATATCGCGTTCTCGGTGAGACCGAGCAGTATATCTTACTATATTTAATTAGCATAAAGGAAGGGGTGGCGGTAAAGGAAATTTATGAGGAGATGAAACTGAGTCCTAACTCTGTTACCCAAGCTCTCAATAAGTTATTAAATGAAGGATTCTTAGTAGAGAAGAGAGAAGAGGTATTTTCTAGAAGGAAATTAATTTATCTGAGTGAGAAAGGGAGAAAAATAGCTCAGTTACTTCTTCAGATACAGGAAATTATAAAGTCAAATCAATGAATTAATCTTAACGAGTAACTTAACGTTCTTATCAAAGCATATTGTTACTCTAGAAAAGAAGTCGTCCCTACCTAAGATTAGGCTGGGATAAATCCCTCCGATTTCTCCGAAATCGGCTTCTGCAACTGGGATTTCGAAATCCTCATTAAGTTCCACGAAATGAAATTTTAGTTTGTACCTCATTGTATGCAGGTTCAGGTTGGTTAATACTACAGTGTCCAAATAACGTTCTTCTGGGTTGTTAAAGCACTCGTTTAAAGTTTTCCTATTTATTATAGAGAACCTACTACCGCTGTCCGGTAAAGCGTAAATTAATATGTTCCCTCCTATCCTGGGGCACTCCATCTCTGCTTTTAGTAAAGGTACCGCATAGCCTCTTAAACTGATGAAAGGGATTTCTATGTAGTTACTCATACATGTAATAGTTTTCAATAAGACAAATTTAAAGATGGACTTTCTATTTTAACGTTGGATTTCTATGTGGTTACTCATACTAACTCTTCTCTGCTTCCACTACCGTTAAAATGTCGTATTGACTTCTTTTGTATCCCTTCTTCTTCATAATCTCTTCCACTTCTTCCCAAGAATTACCCTCAGCTACTATATCCCTATTTTCGTCTATTGCATAATATTTCCTTACTATCCTTATGGTTTCGGGCATAATTCTCAAGATTAAATATGAACTTCTGAAGCTTATAACTTTACTTGCTTGTATTATGCTCTATTGTTTACGTAAAGCATAAAGCTTATACACTAACTATGCTCTATAATTAACATAGAGCAAACATGATTTTCATACAAATCCCCAAAAGTTACGTAAAAAGGTTAGATGTTTTTACGTATTATCTGAAGGCACAATCGTTTCAGCGGACATACAAAGTAAGTCCAAGGAGGATTAAACGCATTATACAAGGTTAGTTCGAGTGTGGACAATAATTTTGTTAATTTAATATAATTTTATTCAACAATCTTTTCTCGTTCTGTAAGAACTAATTTTCGCGTAATACTATTTAAGGGTGAGCACGGGGTTTTTATCTTGGTGAGCACATGGGAATCAAGTGGAGAGTTCCCGTGCTCACCCAAATTGTATTTGAGTATATTAATGTTAAGCCAAGGTTTTACACCAGAGAGCAAGTAGCCCAAGCGTTGGCAGAATACTTGTGTGGTTTGTCCTCTTGGAGGGGTGCCTCGTGGCGGAATTAAAAGTAAGGAAAAGTTGTGCCACGGGGTAAACACTCTACTAAAAGAAATTGTCTTAATATTTTCCAAGCTATAGGTAATAGGTTCGCTAATTGCTTTCAGCATCACAATGAGAAGTTTTCATTTATCACCAAGGTTCTTTGCTTTTGCTTTTTACGCATTGTATAACTTTATCTACATCTACATCAATTCCGTAAGTAGAAATAAATTTCTTAAACTTCTGTAGCACTTTTTCTAGTCTTTTTATAGCGGCGTCGCTTATTCCGGGCCAGTCTATGTATTCCGGTTTTATTCCCACAATATACGCCTCTTTAGGTCTGTTACTAGATCTTGCAGATAAAGATAATACTTGCAACGGAGTTAATCTATGCGGATCTGTTATCTCTACGAAATCAGCTTTGTCTAAATCGACTTTAAATATTCCTTCCTCCTCATCCATTTGCACAATGTCTATAAAAAATACTATGTCTCCGTTTTCTATTGCCGAGAGAGCTTGAAAGCCGTTAGCACCGGCATCAAATGCAGGCAAGCCAAGTTCTTCCATACAAGCCGCAGTTAGTGAACCAACCGCATCGTCTCCGTAAAGTCTATTTCCTAGACCTATGATTTTAATAGACAATTTACCTTCTCCTCTACCTTAGCATTAAGCTTTGCAATACTTTCGTCATTATAATCCCCCCTAAAATATAAGGCGTATACTTTGTTCACTACTGAGAAGATTAGAAGGCCGTAAGCTACGTCTTCTAAATAATACCTGCCATCTAATCCAGGTCTTAATAATTCTAACATTTCCCACCTATCTGTAGTCTCAAGAATTATTTCCTTCTCACTTATACCTTCTGGGGCATATCTACTACTTCCTACCAATAATACTTTTTCTGGAGATAACTTTCTTACCTCCTCTGCTGCGGCTATAGGATCCGTACCGAGGTCTAGGACAAAATCCTTGCCTTTCCACATCTCGTAAACTTTCTCTACAACTAACCCATCGGGTGTCGCAGAAAAAGGTATAAAACCCACAACTAACTTCATTTATTACCAGCCCGTATTTTTCTTATCAAATCTAAGAGGTCTTTTGCCTCATATTCCTTAAGCATTTTATCCAAATTAACCTCCTCAGGGGTTGTCTTTATGTCGTAAATTATTGAGAGTAATTCTTGTTTTATGGGCCTTGTCATTTCTTCTTTAATTGCGTCCTTAAAAGCTAACAATTCTAGGACAAGTTTTATTATTTCGCTCATTTTACATCACTAGCATATTCTAGGTACGATATCTCCTGTGGGCATTTCTAATATTTTTGCTCCCCCTACAGCAGTCTTTGCAACAACTATTCCTTTCTCGCTTTTAGGTTCAACTACATATCCAATGCTTGCAGGCTCAAATCCTAAGCTTTTTAGGGTTTCCAGAACGTCGTCCTCAACGTTACTATCTACTGCCAGTACGCCAACGCCTTCACTGGCTAGATTCAACGGATCCAGTCCGGTAACTTCAGTTATGGCTTTAACGTCCTCTAATACTGGGACTTTTGCTTCTTCAATTACTATTACGTTACCGGTTAACTGTGCCCACTCGTTTAATGTAGCAGCTAATCCACCTCTTGTAGGGTCTCTAGCAGCGTGAACATAGCCTTTAAACTTACTGAATACCTCAAGTAATTCGAACAATGGTCTTACGTCGCTTTTAAGGTTTGTAGATATGTTGTATTGCATTGCGGCAATTACTGCACCGTGAACTCCTACAGGCCCGGTAACTATTATTTTATCTCCAGGTTTTATAGCATCTACTATAGGACTTCCAGTTTCGACAACTCCTAAGCCGACTGTATTTATTATGATAGAATTCTTCATAGTCGTTTCTTCAATTACCTTAAAGTCTCCACCCACCAGAGGAATATTATATTTTTTTAATAATTCTATCATAGATCCAGTAATCTTTTCAAGGTCGTCAATCGGAAATCCTTCAGAAACTACAATTGAGTCCAACATGGCTATTGGCTTGGCTCCCATCATTATTACGTCATTTAAGGTACCAGAGACTGCAAGATATCCTATATCTCCACCTGGAAAGAAATAGGGATTTACAGTATGGGAATCTGTGGCAACTACTAGGTTATTTTGGAGAACTGCTCCGTCGTCTGGATAATCAATTCCCACCCCTCCTTTTACCCTCTTTAGCTCTAGTGGAAGTCTAGAAAAGAAGAGCCTCTGCAATAGTTGCTGAGTTTCTTTACCTCCATTACCATGAGAAATCTGTATCTTATTATATGACATAATTCATCAACTCTCTAAAATTTTCATAGCTTCTTTGAAGAACTCATCAGCGGCTTTTTTCGCTTCCTCTTCAGATTTGCCCATGATTTCCTCAGTTCTCTGAATTTCTTCCGCTATGAATTTTAAATTCTCTATAACTCCTTCCTTAGATAATTTTTCTATTATAACTCCAGCATGTACCATTACGTAATCTCCAGGTTTAACGTTATCCACACCTATTGCAACCTTCTTTATAGTCCCTCCGCCTAAATCTACTTCAGCTATCACGTCTGAATCAATAGCTACTACCTTTGCAGGAACTGCCCAACACATCTTATTTCACCTCCGAAACAATTTTAGTAATTCTTTCCGTAGAGCCGAATCTGGCCCAAACTGCACACGCTCCTTCCATGGACACCATACACGGCCCCCAAGGCATTGCAGGAGTACAAGCTTTCATAAACATAGGACAGTCTGTAGGGTAGGCAATACCTAAGGTTACCTCATTACATCTGCATCCAGGAGGCAAATCGTAATCCCACGGCTTTTCTTTTATTCCTAATTGTTCCCTTGCGTTATACATGGAATACTCCTCTCTTAAATCCAAACCGCTCTTCGGTACGGTACCTATACCTCTCCATATGGCATCGACTGGTTTGAAGACCTTATTTATTTCAACTTGCGCAAACACGTTTCCTTGATATTTTACTACTCTTTTGTATTCTAGGTTAGTGTAAGTTATATCTCCTGAATGCAAGTCTTGGAGTATTTTTAGAACTCCAGCTAAGACATCTATTGGTTCGAAACCAGTGACTACTGCTGGTATTTTATATTCCCTAGGGAAAAAGTCCCAGCTAATGGCACCAATTATGCTAGAAACATGACCTGGACCAATAACTCCAGAAACAGGTACTAGACCTTTGCTCTTGTGTGACCTAACAGCAAATTCAGCTGCCGGTGCTGTAAGTTTTAACGAAGAATAAAAGAGCAAGTTTTTAGGAACCTTTTCTTTCTCAAACAATACTGCATAGCTAGGAGTAGTAGTTTCGAATCCTATACCGAAAAATATTGATGGCTTTCCTGACTTTTTAGCATCTTCTATTGCGTCAACAAAGCTGTAAACTATTCTTACATCAGCCCCTAAAGCTCTGGCAGCTGCTAAACTCCCTACCTCATCTTTCTTATAATGTTTCACTGTAGGTAACTTGAAAACATCCCCAAAAGTATAAACTGTGTAACCCTCCATGGCCAATTTTATTACGTTCTCAATGTCACTGGACGGAGTAACACAAACTGGGCACCCCGGTCCTGGTATTAACTCTACTGTTTCCGGCATGAGAGCTCTTAACCCATAATGAGTTGTAACCCATTCGTGTGACCCACAAAAATTCATTATCTTAATTTTTTCTCTGCCAATTTCTTTGGAAACTATCGGAGCTAATTTATGAATTAGTTCTGTAATAGATTTTGCAAGTTCACCATTTTCTCTAAATAGAGCATCAATCTGTTTAGGTAACTCCATTTTTACCACCGAATTATTGATTTTCCATCTTTAAAAATCTTAATTATAAATGCATTTATACTCTCCATTTCAGCCCTTAATGACTGTACTGTTTTTGAGATCTCCTCATAACTGCCCCTATAGTAAATAGATATTAGAAATCTTGGATTTGCGTCATTAATTCTTGTAAAGCTGACCAGAGTATAGTTCCTATCTTCAACCCTACCTCTAGATATATTGAAACCTCTAACATCCCAATCTTCGATCTTTGGCAAATTCAAGTCTAAATTCTTTTCATAATTTACGTTTAATTCCGCATAATCGACTCCAATATTTCCACTCTCTCTTAAGGCTCTAACTAACTCTCCTGCAGACAACTGAAAGTTTCCGAACTCATGAGATACGACAGTAAAAGTCCTTGGTTGATAATATATGTCAGCAAAGTTCTTCTTAGCAAAACTGCCGTCTTCCAGCGGTATTATAACGTATCCAGTAGCACCGCTTAATCTTATCTGGCAGACTGAATATCCAAGTCCGGCTAACCTTCCTGCCATAGCGTATAAATCCGGTTCATTATTCAGCCTAACTGTAAAATATCCTGTAAATCCTGAAGCGCTTATTTCACTCATATATTATCACCTCATCACCTTTTACTTCTACATGACAAGTTTTCAAATCTCTCTTTGCAGGCCCGTCCACTACTTTCCCAGTTTTTATATCGAAAACACTACCGTGCCACGGACACACTACCTTACCGTCATCGGTAAGGAATCCATCTTCTAAGGACAAGCCCGCATGAGAACAAAAAGCTTCAATTGCAAAAAAAGATCCCTTATAATTTATGACTAATACGGGTTTTCTCTCCCAAGGTTTTTGAGCAGGAAAGTAGAATTCTACCATAGACATTGGCGGAATTTCGTCTTTTTTTATAACTATTTTTTGTTGTGTAAGCATTTTAATCATCAACTATTACACACCGGAGTTATTATATGTTCTAGCTTCTTATTCTTCCCTTTAATTTCGAAGTGAGCAGCACATACTAGACATGGGTCGAAACTTCTTATTGCTCTAAGGAAATCATATCCTACCCACTGATCTGGTGGAACTTCTTCCATTATTTTTGTGTTTATCACTGACATTTCGAAAGCTCCTATTGCCTGCCCGTTAATGCACCATGGGCCATTGCAATTATTATCTCTTGGACTCACGTTAGCCGTAGTTGGAGCGTGATACTGATAGTTGGCTATGGTGTAATCCTTAACCACCATCCAATGCCTCACCGTACCTCTGGGCACTTCGTATTGACCAACGCCTAAAGAGAATGACGGCTGTTTCCACGGCCTAGAAGTTTGAGGGTTAGATTGACTCTTCATATAAACTTCTAGAGCATACTCTAGATTGTCCCATGCAGTAAATATTGCAGCAGCCATATCTACAGCTCTACCAAGAATTCTGGACAACGTAGTGGACTCGTCTGGCGGTAGCCATTCTACAGTCCAGGCCGGTCCTGCACCACTTGGTAAATCTGAAGGTAATTCAGATATTGTAGGTAACTCTATGGTTATTTGACCGTTCTTTACAATAGGACTATTTGGATGGTGATGTGCTACAGCGTGTAATCTTGCCCAAGGCCCTGTCTCATAAGCCCACATAGTACCATCTTTCCACACAAGTCTTGGTTCCGCATCCCAGCTGTACTTATCCATAAAGTTCGGAGCCATGGGATTAGGTATTGTAGTCTTATTCCATGGATGATACATGTATAAATTAACTCCATCAGAGTCTTGAAGTCCCCAAGCTAACGTATTTCCTATAGGGTCTGTTTCTGTGAACGGCGAAGTTATCTTAGCCCAATCGTGATAGAATGAAGAGTTAACGAACTCCAACTGGGCTACATTAAGATCTATAAAGCTCTTGCTCATTAATTCTCCGTTCCTAACTATTGTAGCTCTGAATACAGTTTGAGGTCCTTCATCGGCGGTATTTGCTAAACTATCATAATTCTTGTATATGTCTTGGTAATTATCTCCTAGATTACTGTAGAGTACTGGACTTTCGTAACCGTAACTGCTTATATATGTGGGCTTTGCATAAGTTAATCCTTGCGTCTCGTAGTCACAATTATTTATTAAGAAGTTTGCTAGATCCATCCACGCTGCTATAACTACTTTAGTCCACGCTGTTAATTTAGTTAGCCTATACATGTACTGTGTGAATAACGATTCTCCCACTGATAAATCTGTTCCAATTCCACCTGGAATTAACATTGGCGGATGGGAATGTCTTCCGTATATTAGAACTCCCGCTTCTCTAGCTATTATCTGGTATTTTACAGACTTTTGCCATAACCAACCGGTGAATGGATTCAGCGCAGTCATTATATCCGCTATTGTAGAAAATCCGTGAATATCTGAGTATTCTGCTTGTGTCTGTTGTGCCGCCTGCCAGCAAGATGGATAGTATTGTTGCATTACCTCAGCAGAAAAGTCTGGTCCTTCTAGCACGTTCAATATGATAGAATGGTCATAAATCATATCTGTCATCGCATAAGCTAAGTTCCTTAGAGCTTGACCTAATGGATACGGTACTGCACCTAAAGCCATATCGTTTGCTCTAACTGACGCGTTAGCGTGTGCTGCACCACAGACTCCGCAACTTCTCGAAGTTATATGAACTGCATCTGGTGGTTGTCTTCCTCTTAGGAATACCTCGAATCCTCTGAACATTGTAACGTATGTGTATGCTTGATTATTTATGACTTGACGTGTGTTTGGATCTACAGTTGCAGTCAAACCTAAATGACCAGCAACCCTTGAAATTGGATCTATTTTCATATTTAAGGGATTAGACATGTGTATTCACCTTATTTATAAGATACGGGAAATAAGAAAGAAAAAACGTAAAATCACTTTTTAATCACCTTTATTCTATCTGCTAATAGCTCTATAATATGATTAATCTTAGCGTTAGCGTGGTAATAGTCTATGGAAAATCCTATACTCTCTATGCAAACAGGACAACCGGTTAGCACCTCCGAAGCTTTTACCTTATTTATTTCATCAACCTTGATCTTACCCGCCTTAATTAACGGCTCTAGAGTCGAGTCCAAGAACTTCTTGTCCTTCTCGCTTATTGGTATACCTATAGTCTTAGCCATATTCTCAATCATCGGAGCTAATCCGCAACCTCCTCCGCCTCTGCTACAACAGAAGCTATTGACACCGTGGCTCGGTAACTCCCTGAACTTCTTCGATAAAGCTCTCATTAAAACTCTGGGAGGTTCAAATACTCCTCCTCTCCTTCCCAATTGACATGGGTCATGCCAAGTTATCACCTCGTCTACAGGCTCTATCTCGAACTCCTTCTCCTCATACCACTTCGCAAGCAATTCCGTAACGTGAACCACTTCGTACTTCGGTCTCACTTTAAGGACCTCATGCATCGTATACCTTAGCGATGGGTACTCGAATCCTCCCGCAGTAAGCACAACATACTTTGGAGACATCTCAATGAAATAAGCATAAACCCTCTTCATTACAGTCAACGCTCCTTCCTTATCTCCTATTACTAACCCTACTGGAGGTCTTATGCCCAAAGGTTTGGACATGAAGGTCCAATCCTTGCCCAACATGTCCAATATCTTCGCGGTCTTGATCAACACGCTAGGGTATACCATCGCTTCATAGATGCTCGCGTAAAACAGCACCTCTGAGTTCTTCTTGTCCAGCGGAACGTCTTTCCCTATTGCCTCCTTCATTTTCGATATCAGATTGCTCCACGCGTCCCTAAACACTGGAATGTCCCAATATTTGCCTGAAACCTCCAATTGTACTAGGTTAGCGTATATCTCCGGAGTTAACCCGGCTTTAAACGAAACCTGCCTCAGTAGGTCTATAAGCGCGCCGCTATCAATACCCATAGGACATACGAACATACAAGCTCCGCAATTAGTGCAGTGCCATACATAATCTGCCATAGTTTCAGCTTCTTCTAAGCTAAGGTACTTCTTGCTTCCTCCAATTATCCTTCCAATAGTTTTTCCCCAGACTGTAAATCTAGGCCTATATAACTGCCTTGCTATTTCTGCCTTGTTTACTGGAGAGTATTCTAGAGAGGTCGGCGTAAATGGGCATGCTGCCTCACATGCCTTACAGTTCACGCATGATTGTAAATAGTATAGAATTGTAGAATTCATCTGAGAGTAGAATACGTCATCAATAGCTCTCTTTAATGCTTCTAAGTTAATTGTTTCTTGTTCCATTACTACCATTTATTTCTCACCCCTCCTATATACCATGAAGTACCATTCTCTTACCTTACCCAAGTAAAATTCGAACATATGGAATCCTCTTGTGAAAGGTAATGTTGCTATTATTATCTCAGCGACTAGTATATGCGCTCCAAGTAAGTTATCGTACCAATAGACGTTATTAGGCGTGTGTGCAGTGGCGAAAAATCCTAGCAATACGTCGATGTACAGCAAAACGAAGAACCACCAGTCACCTGCCCTTAGAGATAATCTTTCCGCGGCCACTAGTAGCTTATGGCCTAGATGAACTCCTAAGAAAATTATTAGGAAGAATGTTAAGAATTGTCCATTTAGTATAACCGTTAATGGACCCCATATATCATTAACGAACAGCGTAGTTGAGGCGTGATTTGGTGTGGTTAATGCTAATAGTCCATCCTCAGAGCTTTCCGGAATTGCCAAGGGAAATAACGCACTGTATGGAGGAATATAATAAGCCCAAAATACCATGTGCTGGGCTAGTAAGAATATTATCAAGACTAAGGCGATATGGAACAATAAACCTACACCAGTAGTAACGGGCTTCCTTTTTATTCCAACCCTGCTGGAATTTGCAAAAGTGTTTACCAGAGCTGCTATTTTATGCCCACTACTCACTTGCCTTAGTTCAGAACTTGGATAAGGAATGAAAGGTTTTTGATAAGTCGCTAAATATCTGAATACCCTATACGAAGCCCCTAAGAAGAAAAAGAACACTGTTGGAACGAAGAGATCTAAAGCTAATGGATATAACGAATTACCTACTGGGTATGTGGCGTAAGGGATCTGCATTATGTTCCCCTTAATTTTCCTTTTTGAACCATCTTTTTCTCTGCTATGCCTGCAGCTGCACCTATTACAATACCTCCTGCTATTAATCCAGCAGTTGTAAGCGTTGAAGATGGTACTGGGACTTGTAACGGCTTATAGAAAGGTTCATATAAATCAGTGAACCCTGGCATTGTACAGCCTATACAGACTGCACCAGTCCTTGTAGGCCCACCTATTCCTCCTACCCAACCGTATTTATTCCATGGGCAATTCGATACTGGCCCTTTACATCCTACTTCAAATAGGCAGGCTGAAGTAGGTTGGCCTGGCTGTGTTCTAAAGTCTCCTGCAGCATACCAAGCGGCTCTAGGACACTGCTCATGTACAGTATATTTAAAGAAGTATAACGGCCTCCAGTACTGGTCTAATTCAGGAAGAGGAGCTAATCCACCTGCCCATAGTACTAGGTTTGCTAAAGTTCTCATTATTCCGTTACCGTTTGCAGGACAGCCTGGAACAGCTATTGCTGGCTTAACCGAAGCTGAGGGTGAAGGAGTTATGTCCAAATAAGCATTAGGATTCTTTACAAATGTATAGAATGGTGCAGCTCCGGCTTGTGCGTTTAAGTAGTTATCTTCATAAAATCTACTTAATAATCCTTTATATCCTCTTAAAGGATCGTCGAAAAAGCCAATAGCTCCAGTGGGAGACGGAGACCAAGAAGGAGTTATAAACTTTGGCGGGGGTTGGTAAACCTTATCGGCTATTAATCCCCCATAAGATGCACAATTACCTACTGTTAATACTGCAACAGCGTTAGGTAATAATTCTGCTACCCATTGGTTTAACGTCTTTGGTCCCAGCATTCCGAAATATCCAGGGTTATTTGGGTTGTATTGTTGTGCAGTATGTTCGTCTGGAAAACTACCCTCTATTACAAGAACGTATGGATTGTAATTCCCAGCTATTACGTCTTTTAAAATTTGTACTGCTTGCTCACCTTGTTGTGGCATAATAGATGGCCAGAAAGATATTTTAACACTTCCAGGACCTACTAACGGGCTCGCTCCAAATAATACTTCCGCTACTGAAGGATCGGTAGCTTGTATGATTGCAGTTGTATTTCCTTCACAAGCTTGAGCTTCGAACCATACTATGTTCACATCGCCATTTTTTATCATATTGACTGCTTTAGCAACAGCCTTATCCCATTCCGGAGCAGTAAGCATTGTTGCAGTTACTGCTAGCTTAAGAAAATCTCTTCTGGATATTTTGAATGACATATAGTATTCTATTAACCGACTCTACTTAATTACTTTTTCCTACGAAAGTCCTTGTAACATAAAATTAACTAAGTTAAAGACTAGAAATAATAAGACATTGATTTTATTATTGTTATAATTTTTGTTTTGGTGATTAATTATGATAGAGAATATCTCTGATACACTAATAACTTTTTTTTTTAATTTTTATCTCATACTTAGTCATATGAGCGACATAGATATTAAGATTAATGAGTACAAAAGGCTAATTAAAATTGAACCGACTAACGCATGGCATCACTTTCATTTAGGAGAGGCATTAGAAGAGAAGGGCGAACTAAATGAGGCTATAGAGGAATACTCAAAAGCCGTAGAACTAGATCCGACTTTTCCAGATTTTCATTTTAAGAAGGCAGAAGTTCTACTAAAACTATCTAAGTTCCAGGAGGCGCTACAAGTATACGATAACGCTATAAGAAAAGATCCTAAGAACGCACACCTTTACCATTACTTTAAAGGAGAGATTTATGAAAAATTAGGTAAATATGAAGAGGCATTAAAAGAATATAATAGGGCAATAGAATGGTCTCCTAATAACTCTTGGTATAGACAAGCGAAGATATACCTTTTGGAGAAAATGAATAAACTGGAAGACGCCCTCAAAGAGGTAGAGGAGTTGATTAAGATAGACAGTTCAGCCGTTAATCTAGAATTGAAAAATGAGATCTTGGTTAAGCTAAAGAATAACAACGACATTAAAGTTTAATTTATTAATTTTCTACTTTTTCTGTTAAATTTTTAATAGTTCTTTTCATTATCTATCTTCATGTCTTTTGAAGTAATACTGAAGGTAAGGAGGTATTCTAAATAAAAAGGAAGTTGGTGCCAAGAATATAAATTAAACGTGGATAAATTCACTACCGTTGTAGAGGCATTAAGGAGAATAAAAACCGAACAAGATCCTATGTTTTACTATGAATATTTTCTATTAGACTTATTTATGGTCGTTAATGATAAGACGCTATACGCTCTTTAGCTATAAAAAGGTAGCATAAGATCTTCTAGAGAAGAAAAATAGGAATAATAATTTATACTATAATACGTAAAATAGCTTATGCATGAGTGGTCTGTCGCAGATGCTGTCATTAGAACAGTAATAGATTGGGCAGACGGCAAAAAGATAAAGGTTAGGAAAGTAGTTTTGGGCGTCCCTTCATTCTCTTTTCTCGACGTAGAAATTCTAAAAGAGGCTTTCAATATGATGAAAAAAGACTCAGTTCTAGATGAGGCGGAGTTAGAAGTGAAGTTTAAGGAACCTAAATTTAAATGTAAAAACTGCGGTAAGGAATTTTCTCTTAACGAAGTTAAGGATCAAATAGACAGCGTTAGGTCTGAATTCGGAGAAGAATATCCAATGCATTTCATGCCCGCATTGGCTCCTTCTTTCATAAAATGTCCTTATTGCGGATCTCACGATATTGCTCTTGAGTCACAAGATATGACAATTGACGAAATCCAGGTGGAGGAGAATGGAACCGTTAAGACAGTTAGCCAAGGATAAACTTTCAGGGAAGAAAGTATACGCAGTTATGAGCGCTAAGGGAGGAGTAGGTAAGAGCATAATATCTTCACTACTAGCCCTAACAATGGGACGGACTACTTTAATAGACTTAGATATTCATACAATGGCAATATCTAAGCTTTTCGGACTAGAAGGTATGTTGCATGAGGTCACTAAGAATGGTATTGAACCGTTCGAAGTTAAAACTGTAAAAATAGTAAGTTTAAGTGGAATAGTAAAAGATAATTACGTGGTATTACCGGGGGGAAATCAATCATCTATCATGGAATCTCTAGTAGCTTATTCACATATTGACACCCAAACTGTGATTTTTGACCTTCCCCCCGGATTAGGAGACGAGATTTTAGTACTAGAAAGAATCTCGAATTTCACTCCTATAGTTGTAACCACACCTTCAAAAGTTTCGAAAAAGGTTGTAGATTACTTGATACGGTATTTGAGAGAAAGAGGGAAGGAACCTAAAGTCTTGGTAAACTTGGCGTACATAGACTGCGGCGGAAAGGTTGTAAAGCCTTTTGGTGAATATGATGGTTTTGGACTTCCTATAGATCCTAGCATTGAGGACTACATTGGAAGAATACAAGATTATGAAGGAATAGTAAAGGAAAAACTAAAAGAATTCATTTTAAGTTTATAACTTAAAAGATAATTAATTTCATTAGATATTAGTATATTGTTATAATTTAATGTTAAGATCTTATTTGTGAATATTACTAACTCCTCCCGCCAGCGAAGGTTTCCTTCTCATCTTTCCCACCATCGATTTGTCAGTCAAGGTAACCAGGGAGCCCTCAAGGAGGATCATTGCATAGCTCAAGTCCTTTTGGGACATCACTGGTTCCTCCTCTCACAGTCGAGCTGGAGAGAAGCGTCACTAAAAGAAATTTAGAAAAAAGAGGTATTTAAACACGGGCTACCCTAGCGAGGCTTTCCACCCCTCTTAGTAATCCTTATTAATTGTTTAAGGAAATATAATATATGGACTATTGTACGGCGCTTAAAGAAGTATTAAAACATAACATAATTTGGATAGAAGCTCAATCTTGTTCAGGAGAGACAGTGATGATATTAAGATCTGGTTGTGAAGGCTTAGAGGAGCTTTTCTTTCATTCTTCTCCAGTAAAGTTTGTCTCACTAGTTAGCGAGGAAAAATCAGGGAAAGAAATGTTGGAAAGTATACTGAATATGAACGATTTCGTCTTAGTGATTGAAGGAGCAATACCTACTAACGATTCCCTTTGCACATTCGGAGGATATCCTTGCACTCAAGTCATAAAACTTTTAGCTGAGAAGGCAAATAGCGTAGTTGCAGTCGGCTCTTGTGCAGTAAATGGAGGAATACTTAGAGAAACTGGAAGCAAAGGAGTTAAAGAAATACTTACAGATAAGAAAGTTTTAGAAGTTCCGGGCTGTCCCGCATCACCTCAAATGATAGTCGCAATGGTTTATTCCGCCTTAGGTGAAAGGTATGGATCTTGATCTAGATCCTATCAGTAGGATAGAAGGCCATTTAGGAGTTCACGTTAAAGTTGAAAATGGAGAATACATTGATGCCAAAGTTGGAGTGTCAATGTACAGAGGGTTCGAGAATTTACTCAAAGGTAAAGATCTCCATTTAGCACCTAATATTGCAGGAAAAATTTGCGGAGTTTGTGGTGCAACACACACTCTAGTTTCTACCGAAGCGCTAGAAATGACCTCAGGAATTTATCCTTCTGTTCAAGCTATAAAATACAGAAATATAGCTTATTCCTTAGCTGATCTGATGTATAATAATATAACAGTAACCTTTCTGTTCCAAGCTATCGATTATTCGACCGAAATAGTTAGTAAATATACACCGAGCGTTTATGATAAAGCTAAAGATACAAGTTGTGAGTTTAAAGATATTCACGGATATCCTAAGATTTCGTCAATTCTAGATAACTTATATTTTGGCAAGGAAATATACAGAACAGCTTTTCGCCTTCAGACTACACTTAGGGATCTTGCAACAGTTATATGGTTAAGATATCCCCAACCCCTTAGCCTCAAGCCTGGATCTATAACTATTAAAGATCCATCCGTAGTAGAGAAAGTTAAGAAATTTATGAAGGAAGATAAAAGTATAGAGAAACTTTTTTACATAATGGCGGATCTAAGAGAATTCTTTACTGAATATAAGAAAATAGAAGACACTTATGTTACATACGGACTTCTAGAGAGTGAAGAATATGATGCCGATTATGAGAAAATGGACGAATGGGCATCAAAAAGAGAGTTTCCACCGGCATTAATAATAAATGGCGAAATAGTTGAGAACAGACTTTCCAAGATTTTATTAGGAGTAAGAGTTTACGTAGACAATACTCCATATGATGAGTGGGATAGAGAATACGAAAAAGATGAACTTGGAAACGACATTGATAGAAGGCATCCATGGAATAAGGAAACTAAACTCAAGGACAAAATAATAATAAAAAATTTCGTTCCTACAGTAAGGCAGTATTATAATGGCAGGGATTACATGCCTACCACTGGAGATATAGCAAGACTTTATGCCTATAGACTAATGAGAGGCAAAATAAGAGCCTTAGGTTATGAGTGGGAACCTCGAGGTAATAACGTAATTGAAAGAACTTTCGCACGAATGTTCACAGTTGCTTATTTGAAGGAGTACTTACAACAAGTGGAAATAGATAAATCTGACCTTAATCCAAGAAAGGGCAAAAGAGAGTATAAGTTAGCGGTAGGTGCCCACGATGCTCCAAGAGGTGCTAATGCCCATTGGTTGGTTACTGATGGAAATAAAATTCTTAGATATCAAATAATAACTCCTACCGACAGAAATTTCAGTCCAAATGGCGGTCCGGTAGAAAGGTCAATAATAGGCCAAAAAGTTACTGAAATAGAAATTTCAGGCCTCGATGCTTTAAGAATTATAAGGAGTTTTGATCCGTGCTCTGCTTGTGCAGTTCATCTAGAATATAAGAATAACATACTAAAACTTATAGTTTGAAACTCTCTTCTAGAATGTAAATAATTCTTTTAAATTATTTATAATACTTGATATACTAAGATATTTCTCGTCTCTTTTTATTATTTTGATTGTAGTATCAATTTATACTATGCAAAACTTTCTTTGGTTCATGTTGAAATTCTTAGTGTTAGCTATTATTACACCAGTAAGCATAACGTTACCTATTGATAGAATCGTTGACGGTACCTTTATTAATTCCTTGGTTTTAGTACTAATTTCAGCTTTTATTTGATAAGCCATATAACCTCGTCCAGCCTTACCTTAAGAGAAAGCCATCTCAAATAATTATCGTGCAAGATTTGAGACTTATCAGTATTAAGAGAAGAAAAAGTTTTAGATTTATGAAGTTCTCATTTCTTTCGTCCCTATCTATGAATACGTTTACTCCTTTGTCGCTTATTTCACTGCTTACAGTTAACTTACTCCTTAAGCCTTGTGCTACGATTCCTATTTGAGATAAAATATTGATATCTTGAGCTTCTAATGCACTTGGTACATATAGTATTTCAGCGTCTTTTTGATCAACGCTTAATCCAGCAGATTTTGCATTATTTTTCCCACTGCGTTTTATCTATTCCCATAGCATTAGCCTAGTAAACGCCGAAATAGGAGACTATGTCTCAGTGCATGTAGGTTATGCTATAAAGGTTATAAATGAAGAAGACGTTAAGAATGAGCTTAAAAACTTCATAAAATCATTAAAATAGGCAATGAAAGACTACTATTATGAAAGCTTATAGAATACTTATCTCCGGCATCGTGCAAGGTGTAGGTTTTAGACCATTCATATATAGAATAGCGGTAAAATCTAATGTTTATGGTTATGTAAAAAATTTGGGTGGAAGCGAAGTAGAAGTTAAGATAATAGGCAGAGAAGAAAACATAGGCAACTTCTTTTCCTTGCTTTTCTCTAAAATTCCACCACCGGCTAAAATTGAAAAAATATTGATAGAGGAAGATAATATCCAAGACATTCACGAGTTTAAAATCTTGCCTAGTGGCAACGTAGTAAATGAACCTAGTCAAATACCTCCAGACCTATCAATATGTGACGATTGTTTAAGAGAGATTTTAGATCCTAAGGATAGACGATATAAATATCCCTTCAATAGTTGTGCCTATTGCGGACCAAGATATTCAATGCTTTATAAAATTCCTTATGATAGAGAGAGCACTGCTATGAGAGATTTTCCCTTGTGCGATAAATGTAAGGCAGAATACGAAGATCCTGAAAACGAGAGACGATTCGACGCACAAGGAATAAGTTGTCCAATTTGTGGTCCCAAAGTTTTCCTTTCTACAACTGATGGAGAAATAATAAAAGACAAAGATCCCATAGCTACAGCCGCGAAGCTTATTGAGGAAGGGTATATTTTGGCAATAAAAGGAATAGGAGGTTTTCACATTGCGGCTAACCCATTTGACGATGACGTTGTAATAAAACTAAGAGAAAGGAAAAACAGACCTCAACAACCTTTTGCACTAATGGCCTTATCCGTAAATGTTATTAAAAAATACGCTGAAGTAAGCCAATTGGAAGAGGAATTACTAAAATCCTTAGAGAGACCTATAGTATTGCTCAAGAAAAAGGAGGATTCAGAAATTTCCAAGTACGTTTCTCCTTACCTAGATAGAGAAGGATTCTTCTTATATTATACTGGATTACATTATTTACTACTCGATAATCTTAAGGAAAAAATATCAATAATGACGAGCGGAAATAAGCACGGCTTACCAATGTGTACTGATGAGGAATGCGTGAAAACTAAGTTAAAGGGAGTTGTGGATTATGTTTTATATCATAATAGAAAAATTGTAAATAGAGTTGACGACAGCGTGATAAGAATATCTGCTGGGAGAATTATGTTCCTCAGGAGGAGCAGAGGATATGCCCCTACATGGATAAGAATTAAGAAAAAATTGAGAAAAGTTGCAGTAGCAGTTGGCGCCGAACTCCAAAACGTTGGTGCTGTAGCTTTTGACGATAAGGTTACTCTTACTCAATACATAGGTGACACCGACGAGCTAAATACTCTTGAAGACCTGGAAAAATATATAAAGTTCTTCTTAAATACCTACCATCTAACTCCTGAAGTTATAGTAGCAGATAAGAATCCAGCATATCAAAGCACTAGACTCGCATCAAAACTTTCAGAAGAATACTCAGCAGAACTGGTACAAGTGCAACATCACTTAGCTCACGGACTAAGCGCCATGGCTGAGTATGGTCTTCACGACGCTATAGGAATAATAATTGATGGCATAGGTTACGGAGACGACGGTAACGGATGGGGCGGAGAGGTAATCAACATAAAAGATCACGGAGAAAAATATTCAAGAGAATATCATTTAAAATACGTACCTTATACTGGCGGAGACATAAATTCGTTAAAACCTGATAGAATGCTAGCACTATTTCTCTCAACATTTATGGATTGGAACGAAATTCAAAATTATGTCAAATTAAATGATATAGAACTAAAAGTATTAGAGTATCAAACGAGGAAAAACAGATTATTTACCTCAAGTACTGGGAGATTTTTAGACTCAGTCTCGGCGTTACTAGATATTTGTCATTATAGAACTTACGAGGGAGAACCGGCAATAAAGCTTGAAGCCTTTGCAAGAAATGGTAAGTTACTAGATTTCGAATTTCCAATAACTAATAACGAAATAGACACAACGGCGGCATTTAAGTGGATTATTGAAAACGGAATTCAAGATAAGCCAAGTATCGCGTATACTTTACAATACAAATTAGGAAAAGCGTTAGTTCAAGCTGCTTTGAAACTTAATCCAGAAAAAATAGTAGTATCTGGTGGAGCGTCAGTTAATGAATATATACTGAAAGGTATGATGGAAAATTCAGAAGGAGTCGAAATACTTACACAATCTAAAGTATCACCTGGAGATGGAGGAATAGCATTGGGACAAGTTTATTACATCAGTGAGGAAAAATGAAAGTCGTAATAGGAGTAGAGAAAATGTTTTTATGAAAGACGATGATTGCGGAAGCTTTATAACCTAAGCGTTAGACGGGTTAATTCCAATAGATGTTAAAGACTTGGGAATGGGAAGTTTATCTATCATAGATGATATTAAGGGATTATGATGAAATAATCATTATTGATGCAGCGGATATAGATAGTGACGTAGAAGTTTTTGAAATAAAAACTGAATTAGAAGATGAAATTCCTCGAGCAGTGATTTCAATGTCGTTAGGCGGCCCTCACTCCATGTCTATGAGAGATATACTCACAATCTTAAATTCTGATGGTAAAAATAGAAAAATAATTGTAATAGGCTGCAAGTCAAAGGAAATCGATGTAGGATATGGTTTAAGCGAAGAAATGATTAAAAACGGAATAAAAGTAATAGAAAAAATGGAAGAATTTATAGACTTTAACGTTGACGAGGCTAAGAAACGGTTTCTTACTATTATATGAGAAATCACAAGCCAATATTGAGGTAATAAACTTAGAGAAAACGAATAACATTTATATTCTATTTGAAATTACTTTGATTATACTAGCCAAAGTCTTTACTTCACGTAGGTTCATTCTTTCCTCATGAAAGCAATCAGTATGCAATTTCCATGCGGCTTTCCAGATATCTTTTAGCTCAACTTTCTTTTTAACGACTTTAAACAAAAGTTCAGATTCCCAATAATTTTTTGCGTTTACCTGATTTAGTATTTCACTCATATTATCTACAATAGCTATATACTTTAGAAAATCCTCTGTGGCTTTGTAATATTTTTCACAAGCATCAACTAAATCTCCCTTATTCAAAAACTCATCAGCCTCCTCCAAATATATTTCTGCTGAGGTTCTAATTAACATCAAGTAGTATATTTGCCTACTTACCTTAAAATAAATAATGGAGATCGGCAACCTAGGATTGCAAAAATAAGAGTTACGGTTAAGATGGACAATTCATGATATCGCAAAGCCTTTATGATTGATTTTCTTCGGTACGCTGGATTACTCTAACCCCTACATTAAACATTTGTTTAATTACGTATTCAACTAGCCTGATATTTACACCTTTCTGGCCTATGAAGCCTCCGGACTCTTCCTTTAATCTCACTACGAGCTCGTTACCTTGAAAATCTACACTATCAACGTGCTTAACTACCCAAGGTAAAGGATGCACCGCACTTATTATATCCTTAAAGTCTAGTTTTAACTCCACTACCCTAACCTTCATCTTAGTATCGCTCTCTATTCCGTTAATCCTTTCTCCGCTTTTACCTATTAGTCTATCCTCGTTGCCTTCCTTTACTACTATCAATGCGTCTGGGACGTGCTCTGAGGTTATATTAAGCTTTTTCTTTTCTTCTGAGAATTCAACGACAGTTATTATATCAGCATCTGGAGCTAGTAAGTGCGTTAAGTAATTCCTCATAGCCATTACTTATAGGTTTAATTGACTCAAGCATTTGATAATTTTTGAAGAAGGATTTTTGAGGTTAACTCATTGTGCACGTTTCCCCGTGCACTCGTGAATTTCGATCATCGTGCACGTATCCCCGTGCACTCCCGATTAATAACTTGTGTGGAGAAATATTTAAGCTTACACGTGTTTGATTTCTTTTTTACTCGTAGTTGAATTCTTTAAATAATGATTAAAAATGAGATTTACATAGCAATTGATGAGGCGGGAAATCCAAATGATGAAAAACCGTTTATAATTTCAGCAGTTTTAATTAACGATATAAACTGTTACCTAAATTTATACGGGGAAGCATTAAAGGATGTACAAAGGCTCACGGGCAAGAATATAAAATATTTTAAATGGTCGGAAGATTCACCTAAACAATTCAAGTTAGGAAAGGACGTTAAAGGAATTTTTGTAAACAAGGTATTAAAGAACCTGACGGGAATCTCCTTAATTATAAGGAAAGTAAATGAAACAAAATTAAGTAACTGCTCGGCGAAAATTTACGGAGAGATATTGGGCTTACATTTAAGGAAATACGTAGCAAGCAAGAGCGTCTTTGTTCATTATGATAGAACTCCGATATTAAGAGAAAGCGATAAACAATACGTTGTCATTAATTTTCCTAAATGGACTCTAGCTAAAGTCCTTGGAGTCGATTTCACCGGACATGATAAATGCAAATTAATTCATTCGGCAGATTATATCTCAGGTATAGTAAGAGAGCATGTAATGAAGGATGAACTTAAAGAAGAATATAGACAAAAAGTGGAAGAATATTTTAATGTTGTAATCAAAAATTTCAAAATAAAGGAGGTAAACATTAAAGATTGTGAGTAGTCAGAGAGAGTGACGTAGTATTTATCATAACTTATAAATTTAAGATATCATAATTAACTATGTCATCCGCGGGCGGGAAATACCTCTTTGAAGTCCGGTAACTCATGTTTTCATAAGTAGCGTCATATTCGTAGGGTTCTAATAAACCGTAAGTTACGAAGTCCTCACCTATGTCCTTGTACATACCGGCGAAAAACTCTCTCAGCTCTTTTGCTACATAAAGTAGTTTCTCAATATCCCCTTTTATACCTTTTATGCCTTCCTTATTTTATTGACCGGCGTTATGGTCTCTGATCTCAAGATCTCCTGCCCGTAGTGAAACATGTTGCGGATATCTCAACCACATCAAGGTAGCCATCTCTCTGATCTTAGTCCGGACTTTCAGGGCTATCTTGTACACTTCCCCGCTGAAGTAGAGCTGTTGCATCAAGTCTGAGACCCTAACGTAACCGTGTCTATCCTTTACAATAGTTTTCCCTCGCCTTATTGAACAAGGAAGGGTTATGGCGGAATACTACGTTCGAAGAAAAATCTATAGCCTCAAACATAAATGCTACTACTACGTTATTATACATTTAAGATTATTCTTCATATACGTTATAATTTCTCCTAGCCAGCTCTTCTTTCAGTTTAGTCTTGACTATCTCTACATCTCCTACATACATTATTAAATTACAGAAGATTTTCTCTATCTGAGAATACATGAAGTCATTAATTTTACAAGCTTCCTCAAATCCCAATTTTATAAGAAGTTCCCAGACCTCAAATTCCTTTCATCTACCCACGCAGTAAGTATTTTCACACCTTCGAGCCTTTTTATTGCCTCGTTAAAGAGAACATATATTAACCCCTTACCCCTGAACTCTTTGTCCACTGCATAGGCTATTTCCGCAACATGAAATTGTCTATCAGGACCGAAATATCTACCACGTGATGCTTGGAAAAAGCCCACAACTGTAGAGCCATTATATGCTAAGATCATAATGGTACTTTTTCCCCAAGATTTAGACCATTCAATGATCCGTTGTTCATCGATCTTACTATATCTTGTTAATGTATAATTGTCAGGGTCTCGGGAGAGTCTATTTATGAAATCCAGGTAGTCGTTAACTCTTTCATTTGACCCTTCTGTTATGTGTAGTAACTTACCATCTATTTCTATTTTCATGTCTCTACTAACAACTATGGCAACATATTTTAAACTTTGTAGCTATACCTCGCTATCCCTGCTTTATTCTCCATTTAAACGGTCCATAAGGAGTTGACTTAAGGATGCTTACCGTGCTCTGGAAAGTGTGGAGTAGATTTTAAAAAAGACTTTTAGTTATTCAGAACTCCACCTTTCTATTATTTCTTTGTTGTCTAGGACTAACATTAACTTACTCATGTTAGCCAAAGACCTCTCATGGGCTTGTTTGTCTGCCGAGGATACTGCTTCTCTAGCTATTACTGGTAAGAATCCTAAGGCTTGGGCGTGCCTCGCTGATGTTTCTACGCCGATATCCGTAGCGATTCCCGTGAAAACAATGACGTTGATTCCGGCATTTCTCATCATGAGTTCGAAGTTAGTCCCTACGAATATGGAAGCAGTGTTCTTGTTCAGTACTATGTCATTCTCCTTAGGATATACCTCTTTAACTATGTCGCCCGGATCAAATCTCCTCCTCAAGTACGGGGGCTGAAACCTCTCAGGTAAGGGTGTTATCTTAGTGTAAACTATTGGTACGTTATATTGCCTAGCAGAGTCGATTAACTCTTTAAGTTTGGCAAGAAACTCATCTCTGTTAAATATCGAGTTAACCAGGGCTTCTTGAACATCCCATACTACTAGAACGGAGTTCTTCCTAGTTATGAACTTTTTTACTTCGTCTTTGTTATACCAAGCCATAAACCCATATATTGATTATAGGTAAAAAGTTTATCACCAAACAAAATGACGAACTGTTAAACAAAGCTCGTACACGAATGTAATTAAGATTAGAAATTGAAGGAGGTTAATACTCATGGATTTCCTCGTTTCCCGCTTTGTCACTATTCATCGCAAGGACTGTTACCGATTTCTTCATCCTATCGGACAAACTTGTGTATATAGCTTCCGCTCTTGTCTCGTCGGTCTCGATATCCTTCTCCCTACAGTCCTCATAGAATTACTGCCTATTTTTAAGAGTTGTGTGATACTCGTTAACATTTAATGCTTAATGTACGAATAATGGTTATGGAACTGAAACTTCCTCCCAGAATTAAAGTGCTTGAGGCACTTGGAGCTATTGCTGATGGTAGAGTTGAAAAGACAGAGGAGGGTTGTAAGGTAGTCTCTTCCGAGAGGGATAAACAGTACGAGGTGAAGATCAAGGGACAAGTGGTCTACAGTGACGATAACGGGACAAGGTTTAGGGGATACATAGGTTACCCTATTATATCCTGCCTTATGTTAAACGGTGCCCTCCCTTTTGACGATAAGTATGCAAATGCGTTAAAGGGTATACCATGGAAGAGGCTCAACGAGGAGTACAAGAATTACGCTAGAGTAGAGGAAATAGTGTTTAAGGTAAGTGAAGAGAGAGGTGTTAAGAGGGAGGAACTGGAGAAATTTGTAGACCACGTTATGAATAAACTCAAGACTCTTCATCTCCGTCGTTAACAACTGCACTTATTTTCCTCTTTAAGTCATCCTCGACCTCATCCTCTCTGAGGACTTTTATAGCGTAGCCAGCATGTACTAACACCTAGTCACCTTCTTTAGCGCCTACTAAAGAGAGCGAAATGTTCCTCTTAACGCCTCCGAAGTCCACAATTCCTTCTTCTCCCTGCTTTTTCACCACTTTTCCCACAAAAGCCATGTGGTAGGGGTCATATTCCGTAAGTAAATTATCTCAGAAGAGAGGATCAAAATATTGTCTCTCTAAACACTTATTTAAGCCAAATGATTAAATAATTATCATGGACAAAATAGATAAACGCATTATTATTGAGTTAGATCTCCTTTTAAATGAGTGAATATCTATGATAGCTTACAGATCTCTTCTTTATGTTGAATATTTTCTTATGATCCATTGTATTAAGAAAAAGAATTTTAAGGTAATAAAAAATAAAAACTACCTAAGCTATTTTTGCGGAGTCGTTCTGTTTAAATTTATTCACTTTTTCTTCATAAGATTTAAGTAGATTATCTATAGTTAATACTCCTAAATATTTACCGTCCTTTACTACACAGACCCATCTACTTCTAAGTCTAGCCATTATATCCCAGCAGTCTTCAAAGGTAGATTCTGGTCTAACATATGGTACTCCTCTAACTACATATTTCCCTACAATATCATTACTGTTAGCTTTCTCTAAGTCCTTCAAATATACTGCCCCTACGAATCTATCATTATCATCTGTAACGGGTAAACTCAAGAAATTGTTTTCCATCATCTTAGATAAAGCTAAGCTTACTTTATCGTTTATCTTTACTCTAATGTCAGAAAGTTGAGCATCGCTTACCTTCAATATTTGTAATAATGGTATTTCATATTCAAGTTTATGTGCTGGTGAATCTCTTCTAGTAGGAACTTGAGCTTGATAAATTGTGTAATTTCCTGAAACTAAGTAGGAAAGAGCTACGGCTATCATAGTTCCGGGCAAGAGCTGTAAACTCCCTGTCATCTCAGTGACCATTACTATTACTGATAGAGGTACTTTTCCTGCAGCACCGAAAAATGACGCCATTCCTATTATAACAAAAGGTGCTATTGTAGGAACTATGTTCGGGAAGATATGATTAAAAATAAGACCTAAATCAGCCCCTACGAAAGCTCCTATGAAAAGCCCTGGTGCAAATACTCCTCCACTACCTCCTGAACCTATTGAAAAGGAGGTAGCTAATATCTTTAATAAGGGAAGTAAAGCAAGAAGTAATATAGTAGGTAAAAAGGGAGAGTAAAAAGCGTTAGTCTTTTCGTACTCAATTAAATTTATCCAACCATAACCCGTGCTTATTACTTCAGGCGCTACTAACGCTATACTTCCCGTTATTAGTGCCCCTAGTACTGGTTTAAAGTAATTACTTATCTTTAACTTTTTGAAAAATGAGTGTACACCGTAAAACAGTTTAACATAAAGTATTGCTACGAGTCCATTAACTATTCCCAATACAGCATATAAGGGTAATCTAAGTGGACTAAATGATTCTGAGTAATAACCGAAAACTGGTGTAAAACCGTAAATTGATCCAAATATTACATAGCCTACTGCTGAAGCTATTAAAGAAGGATATAGTATTTCAGGTTCAAGGTCTCTCCTATATAATATTTCTGCAGATAATAATGCTCCGCCTATAGGAGTCTTAAAAATAGTTCCTATCCCTGCTCCAATACCTACAGCTACCATTTTTCTTCTATCCTCGGGAGGGAGTTTTAATAAATCAGCCAGAATAGAACCTATTCCTGCTGAGAATTGAGCTGTAGGTCCTTCTCTTCCAGCACTCCCTCCAGAGCCTATAGTTATTGCTGATGCTATGATCTTCACTGGTACTACTACCCACCTTATCTTACCTTGGTAATAATGATAAGCTCTTATTGCTGCATCTGTCCCATGACCTTCAGCCTCAGGTGCAAATGTATAAACTATAAGTCCCGAAAGTAGACCACCTATAGCCACTGAGACTGGAATTAGATAATAATTTCCAGGGTGAAAAGTAAAAGAAAGATTCCCTCCTTCCCCTAAAGGTTCTGGATAAGAAACACCTATAAATCTATGTATGAAGATGAATTCAAATATATGTAATAAAGAATAAAATATTGTAGCAGCTATACCTGCTACGACACCTGCTATAACACCTAGAATAAACCACTTTTCAAA
Source organism: Stygiolobus sp. CP850M (assembly GCF_037389425.1). Lineage (NCBI taxonomy): Archaea > Thermoproteati > Thermoproteota > Thermoprotei > Sulfolobales > Sulfolobaceae > Stygiolobus > Stygiolobus sp. CP850M. The sequence continues at coordinate 4,112 of NZ_JBBHKR010000082.1, read as the reverse complement.
GTAATTTAGTCGTTCGAAATAGCTCATAACAATCTTTAACAATTTAGGTTTAAAAAATTACACTTGATTATCAGAATCTTTCATATTATCGTCGTTAAGCTGTTATTTTGCATAAATAGTTACGGATTAGGAAAACACTTATTAGATAAGACCCTTCACGTCCCACTTGTAATACATGGTGATTGCGTAAACCTTTAAATGGAAGTGGCTAGACAAGGACTTTGGTAAGGAGTTTTAGCAAATTTCTTCTGTTCATCATCACTCTTAAGAGGTAAGGAAGAGGGAGTTAATGGGTATATATTCCAGAAACTGGTATATAGAAAGGGAGTTTATATAGCTCTAATCCCTCCTGAAGCTATATTGATAGAATTTACTGCTTCTTACACTCTAGCAGACGATGTATGTGAAACATTATTAGATGTCAATAGTATAGTTAGTGAAATTGGAAGTATCGAATTAGTAAATGAGTGGAGAAGAAAACAATTAGAATATACATGGCTTCTAACCCTTATGGGTAAATATGAGAGCTTAATATAATTTATAACTGGATTACGCGAGGGTAAAATGGATATTACAACTGGTTTAAAACCGAAGAATTTTCAGTAGGTAGGAAAAACGTTTATGTTTCTCTCGCTAAGATAATTACGTCTCCTAGCCTTGAGAAGGCATGGGTCCCCTTATCGATTTTAGACTACATTCCTCATTTGAGGAACAGTCGAGAGCATCTCTGACCTCTCCAGTTTAAGTTCATAATTGCAATAACGTCCCTATCTCGTAATCACAATACGTGCAAAGAAAGTACCCATAACCGACTTCCACCATCTTTTTTCCGCATCTAGGACATAATGTGTAGGAATAATTGAATTAAAATACCATAATTAAATCTTAAACTGGGTTAATTTATTCCCTCTCATCTTATCTATAATGACAAATATTATCCTCGGAAGAGAAAAGTATGTTATGAGGCTTGAAATAGTTCTTAGAGGAAGAGGTGGCATGGGGGTAGTAACTGCTGGTGAAATACTCGTTAAGGCTGCTGTCCTTGAAGGTAAGTATGGCCAGTCCATCCCCTCCTATGGCGGAGAAAGAAGAGGAGCTCCGGTAACTTCTTACGTTCGCCTCTCAGATGAGCCGATATACATACACAGAGAGGTTTACAACGCTGATCTTATCGGGGTATTAGACCCCTCACTCTTTAAGGTTATGAATCCTCTCGAGGGTTTGAAGGAAGACGGGATCTTGGCCATAAACACCAAGACTCCACAGAAGTTGTGGAAAAAGACCTTCTATCTAGATGCAGTGGAAATCGCTGAAAAGCTGAACCTTATCATTGCGGGATGGAGGTTAGTTAACATTCCTATGGTAGGGGCAATAGCGAGAATAACTGGAATGATATCATTGGATGCAATTGAAGAGGCTGTAAAAGAAGAGTTCGAAGGTAAGTTAGGTGAAACGAACGCAGAGGCGGCTAAACTAGGTTATGAGATGGTGAGGGAGGTATGATCAGCTATCCAATTCCCTTAGGAAGACCGAAAGTAGGTGCAGCGGGACTTACCGGGCATTGGAGGGTAATAAAACCCGTAATCCACTACGACAAATGCACTAAATGCAGGCTCTGTGTAATTTACTGCCCTGAAAACACAATAGACCTTTTGGAGGGATTTGACGTGAGGATAGACTATGATTATTGTAAGGGATGCGGAGTATGTGCACAAATATGTCCTCAAAAAGCCATCGAGATGGTTCCGGAGGTGAAATGAAGATGATGACCGTGACAAAACACGTAACTGCAATGGTAGGTAACCACGCAGTAGCTTATGCAGTAAAACAAGCTAAACCGCAAGTCTTAGCAGTTTTCCCAATAACCCCTCAGACTACGATGCTCGAGAAATTAGCAGAGTATATAGAAAAAGGAGAGCTCAAGGCAGAGTTAATAAAGGTTGAAGGCGAACACTCTGCACTATCAGCTGTTTACGGTGCAGCTGTAGCTGGAGCTAGGGTTTTTACGGCAACGTCCTCTCAAGGTCTGTTATACATGACCGAGATGATTTACTGGGCTGGAGGTGAAAGGGTTCCTATCGTTAATGCTGTAGCTACTAGGGCTTTAGCTGAACCTTGGTCAATATGGGATGATCACCAGGATTTCTTCAGCAAGAGAGATGCGTCTTGGATCATGATGATGGCGGAAAACGTTCAGGAAGCCTACGATATGACGTTACAAGCCTTCAGGATAAGCGAAGACAAGAGGGTATTACTCCCAGTGATGATGGGCTTCGACGGATTTATCTTAACCCATACGATGGAGAGATTGGAAATCCTCGAAGATGAGACTGTTAATAAGTTCCTACCTCCTAGGGAATTCAATCTGATAGATTTTAACGATCCAGTCAACGTAGGCCCCATCGCAGCCCCGGACGATTACATGAGAATTAAGTTCGAGACTATGAAGGCAATGGAAGGGAGTAAGGAAGTCATCGAGGAGATAAGTAAGGAGTACGAGGAGATAAGCGGTAGGAAACAGTTTGGCTTAGTTGAGTGCTATATGTGCGATGATGCGGAATATGTGTTCACAACGGTTGGTGCATGGACTGGGGATGCTAGAGAAGCCGTGAGGAGGATGAGGAGCCAAGGAAAGAAAGTGGGCTTACTAAAGATAAGAGTGGTAAGACCCTTCCCCCGGGAGAGGATCAAGAATGTGTTGAAAGGAGTTCATGGTGTGGTAGTATTTGACAGGGAGTATTCCTACGGTATCGGAGGAATTTTAGCTACGGAGGTCAAAGCTACCCTCTACAATAGCGGAATCGATGTTTATAGTGTAATAGCAGGTATAGGAGGGAAAGATGTAAGACCACTTCACTTCCAAAAGGTAATGGAAGACGTGTTGAACGGTTACAAATTTGATGAGAGGTGGTTAAATGAGTGAGGAGTTAATTCCCGATTATATTAAACAAAAGAAAGTGATCAGACAACAAAACTTCTTCAGGGGAAACGCCGCTTGTCCAGGATGTCCTATACCGAAGGAACTCGACCTACTATTAGAAGTAATGGGTAAGAAAACAGTATTAGTAGTTCCTGCCTCATGTTCAACAGTGATCATGGGAGATATCCACGGCTCTCCTTCACCGGTACCGGTAGTCCACAGTGCCTTTGCATCAGCTGCAGCCATAGCTAGTGGTTTATCAAGGCAGTTGAGGATAAGGGGAGAAGATGCCAAAGTAGTGGTTTGGGCTGGAGACGGTGCTACGGGAGATATAGGCTTTGCTGCTGTCAGCGGAGCGGCGGAGAGAAACGAGGACATACTTTACGTATGTTATGATAACGAGGCTTTCATGAATACCGGCATACAAAGGTCATCATTAACACCCTTCGGAGCCTGGACTACAACTACTCCAGCCGGTAAGAGGGAGTTTAAGAAACCAGTGCCCTTTATTATGATGGAGCACAAGATACCTTACGTGGCTACAGCTTCAATTGCCTACCCGTTTGATTATCAAGCTAAGTTGAGAAAAGCAAAGAACATGCAGGGGTTCAGGTACATACATTTACTCTCTCCGTGTCCCCCAGGGTGGAGGTTCGACAGTAGTTTGACTATCGAAGTTGCTAAACTTGCTGTGGAAACTGGAGTGTGGCCGTTATTTGAGGTTGTTAATGGCGAGTTTTCGTTAACGGGAGTAAGTAAGACCTTTCTTGATAAGTCTAAGAGGAAACCGGTAGAGGAATACTTGAAATTGCAGGGAAGATTTGCAAAGATGAGTGAAGAGGAGATTAAAGTGTTCCAAGAAGCCGTTGATTTAATGTGGGAATACATAAAGGAATTAGTAAAAAGGTAACATAGTTTAATGAAGTTTATTTCTTTTTACTAATTTAATTATAGAAAGATTTTCTTAACCTGAACATAAAAGGAATAGTTATAGTTTTATGGCACTTTTTGAGCAAAAGATAATATCTCTGACATCCTTCCGAGTAATGTCGATGAATTCATAATGATTAAAAGGCGTTCATAAAAATTAGTTCAATTGCTAGAACTTGCAATAAATGCTATAAGTCCTACAGTTTTCACATCATCTTCTTAACCTTTCTCAGTGTTACAATAATAATTGAATTTGAAAATA
>NZ_JBBHKR010000081.1:0-3956 GCF_037389425.1 Stygiolobus sp. CP850M | reverse complement strand
ATCAATTCCTGACTTCTCACCACGTAACCGAATACGGATTCCTGATAGACGATCATGTGTCCCATGGTATTATTGACGCATATCCGGCAGTATACGGTTGGTATTACATAAGGGACTATAACTTGTCTCATAACGGATACGGTATTCCGGGTTTCAACATAATGTTCGAGAGCTATATACTTCCAGGTTTCAAATATCCCTTACCTTCTTTCAATTCCACAGCAGGTATAGAAACATTAGAGACCTATAAACAGCTAGTAAGTTATGAGCCTAATCCCTCTTCACTGCAAGTATGTTATGGAAACATAGGAGAATTATACGCTAACGCCTCGGGAGCGTTCTTATTTACGTCACAGATTTCTGAATTACCGAATACACAAGTAAACGAAACATTACTAGCTCCACTGCCTGGAGGATATGCCGAGACCGGAACGGACTTCTTAGGAATAAGCAAGTATTCTCTTCACAAGCAATTAGCCCTAGAGTTCTTACAATTCTTAGTTTCTCCCAAGGTGCAAATGCTCGCATTCCTAAAGTTCGATAAGTTCCCGATATCGAAAGAGGCGTTCACACAACTAATAATGAATGCTTCTATACCTTCTTTTGAGAGGGAATGGCTGAATGCAACGTATCAGGCGGCTTTAGAGGCATGGGCTAATCCTCCTAACATCCCACCTACCTATTCATCGCTTATCCCAGACTTTAATAATCAGGTATACACATACTTAACTGGTCAGGTAACCGATCCTAATACAGCTCTACAGACAGCAGCAAGTGACTGGATAAGTGCCGTAGAGTCCTACTACGGTGGTTAGAGTTTGTCCCTAGAGCTCAGAAACGTGAAAAAAGTGTATAGGGGGAGTAAGACACCGGCGGTAGATAACGTAAGCCTAAAGGTTGAAAAGGGAGAGTTTTTTGTTATTCTCGGTCCATCTGGATCTGGAAAGACAACTCTCCTTAGGGTCATTGCTGGTTTGGAAAAACCGAACGACGGGAAAATTATCATAGACGGACAAGAGGTAAACGAACTACCTCCTTCTAAGAGAAATGTGGGAATGGTATTTCAGAACTACGCATTATACCCCCATAAGACAGTCTTGGAAAACCTCATAATACCTTTAGAAGGCCTAATGTCTAAGAAGGAAGCGATTACATGGGCTGAAGAAATAAGTAAGAAACTCGGTATTCATGAGCTTCTTAGCAGATATCCTACAGAGTTATCAGGGGGACAACAACAAAGAGTAGCATTAGCTAGGGCGATCCTAAGGAAACCTAAACTTTTCCTTATGGACGAACCTTTATCAAACTTAGACGCACCTTTGAGAGTTTCAGCAAGAAAATTGATAAAAGACGTCCAAAGGGAAAACGGGATAACTACTATTTATGTCACTCACGACCACGAAGAGGCAATGGCAATTGCTGATAGAGTTGCAATTATGAATAACGGAAGAATAATTCAGGTAGGAACACCAGAAGAAGTTTATAATGATCCCGTTGATGAATTTGTAGCCACGTTCTTCGGTAACCCACCCATGAAGATCGTATCAGGGAAGATTCTAGGGCTTGAGGGAAAGATAGGCGTAAGGGCTGAAGACGTAGAGGTGGGAGAAGGAGACTTAATAGGAAAAGTTACAGACGTTGAATTCTGGGGAGATAGATACTTAGCATACGTAAACTTGAACGGTGAAACAATTTCAGTTTTTGTTAGTTATAAGCCTAAAGTGGGTTCTGAGGTAAAGATTAAATTAAGACGTTACAAAAGGTTCTTATGAGATATTATTTACCCTATTTAGCTTACATCACAGCTTTTGGTGTAATACCCTTTATATTCACATTTGCCTTAGTAGGAATAAATTTAAAAGAAGCTGAAACGATGTTAAAACTAGTTCCTTTAGATACAATATTCTACAATACACTGGTGTTTTCTTTAACTTCTGCAATTGTAACTACCGTAGTGGGGGCGTTATTAGCTATATTTGTAGATATGGTGAAAAAAGGAAAGAGATTATTGTCAATCCTCGTAATGCTACCCTACTCTATTCCTTTTACATCTTCCGCCTTGATATGGAGTATAAGTCTATATGGTAATTACGGATGGTTTTCCTACTTGTTTCATATCCCTTTTGATCCGCTTTATTTAGCGTCTACAGCAATATGGGCTGTAACTGGAGTAAACATATGGTCTATGATCCCTATGTCCTTCCTAATTATGCTCTCGGCATTTAGATCCATACCTCAAGAAGTTAGAGAGGCGTCGGAAGTAGATGGATTGACCTTATCGCAATTCTACTTTAGAATAGCCTTACCAATGACTAGCAAAGCCTTTCTATTATCCTTTCTGTTGCAATTCATTCTAGCACTTGGTAATTTTGATACTCCTTATGTTCTTACTCAAGGAGGTCCGGGCTTTGCCTCAACTACTTTACCTCTTTTAGTATATGATGAGATCTTCCTTTTTGTTAATTTTTCAGGAGGCGAATTAGCTGCTGCAGTCTTAGGTGCTATCTCAGTGATACCTGCACTTCTTATCCTACTACTCATAAAGAGCAAAAGGACACCGTTTCCTTCACCGAACTTTAAGATTCCTAACAATATCTTTAAAAGTATAGTGTATGCTATGTCTATTTTTATAATTTTCCTTTTAGATTTTCCTATATATTGGATGTTCGTTATAGCATTAAGACCTAACATATATGACTTTAGATCTCCACCAGTTCTTTTACCCACTTCAATAGACCTGAAATACCTTTCTACGTGCTTCTCTTCATCTATACCGTATTTAATAAGTAGTGTAGTAGTAGCCTTATTTGCATCGTTACTGACAATATTTCTAGCCTTACCATCTTCATATGAAATCGAGAGAAAAAGGGTATTGTGGCTTCTCTTAATTTCAATCTTTCTATATTCTTTACCTTCAACTTCATACATAATACCTCTTTACCTATTTTTCTCTAGGATTGGATTGTTAAACACGTGGTGGGCTCTCATATTGTCAACTCCGGTTTTTACAGCAACGTTTGCGGTGTGGATAATGTTTAATTTCTTTACTTCTTTTCCTAGAGCTTATGACGAGGCTGCTGAAGTTTTCGGAATTAAGAGGAAAATTATCAAGATAATTACACCACTCTCTAGGACTACTATTCTTTCAACGTTTCTACTTTCTTTCATATTTAATTGGCACTTGCTATTCTATCCGCTGTTACTGAGCGACACACCGTATAACATGGGGTTTCCACCTAAAGGTGCCGAAACGATAACCATCTTCGCACTGCAAGCTATAGGAGACGAAACGGTAAATTGGGCAGCTCTAGCTTCTTCCGCACTGATTGCAGCTTTACCAGTTATGGTTATAAGTTTCTTCACGATCGACAGGGTGATCAAAAGCGATAGTAAGAGCGGCCTAAAATTCGTGTAAGGGTTGAATCCTTTTTCACGTTAACAGAGATCTTTTTATATCTGTTTATAACGAATTTTCCAGTGTGGACAACAATTTCATTCATTTGAAATATTTACATTTATTATCACCCCCTTATCTAACAAGTACGTTGGGGTGTAAAGGATGTTATATATTAGGAAGAATGTTGATAACCACCCAGTTATTGTAAACTTGCTAGTATTCCAAGGGAAGTGGAAGTCCATTGATGCGAGCCTATGTTTTAGGCTTCTGAACCCTTGTTCTGCGTAATCCCTCTCGTTGAACTTCTCGTGTTCTACGTTTAACCATGTGAAGGCGTTGTATGCTGTTGCCCCATCGTGCAAGTAAATTACCTTATCAATCCTTCTCCTAAACACCCTCATTGCTATTTCCTCAACCCTACTCATGTTCACAAGAACTACTAAGACATGTACTCCACTCCTAACACTAGTAACCATGAAGAAGGGTATTCCCTTAGTTTTAACATCCCTAACGATCCACACGTAGTAATACCTCCCCCTCACAAGCCTCACCTTAGTCT
>NZ_JBBHKR010000080.1:0-4138 GCF_037389425.1 Stygiolobus sp. CP850M | reverse complement strand
GAAGTTCCTACAGCTTTAATCATGCATAAGCCAGTACTGAAGAGTAATCCGGGGACTATTAAGAATCCTCCGCCTATTCCGAAGAAACCTGAAGCAAAACCTACCGCAAATCCGACCGGAATAATTTTAGCAAAGTTAATTCTTCTTAAAGATTCAATTAAGCCTTGCGAATTGGTGTTAGGTTCTATTACTTTAGCACTCTTAGGTCTATCCTTTCCTTTGTAAACCATTATTGCTATTACAATCATTAAAATTCCGAATAAGAAAAGCAAGAGCCCTCCGTGAATTAACAGCCCAACTCTAGCACCGGTGTAAGTTCCTAATATTCCCGGTATTGTAAACGCTATTCCCTCTACAATCCTTACGTTTCCCTTTCTCCAGTGGATAAAAGCATTTATATATGCGTTTAATCCTACAGCGAGTGCTGTAGTCCCAATCACTACGTGGTCTATATAGTTAGAGTTCACCCCGGGTAAATACGCTAGACCTACAAAGTAGAGGAGTAGGGGTATTGCTAGTATAGAACCTCCTCCTCCTATTAGCCCTAAACTGAAGCCCACTAGAAATCCTGAGATTACCGAGAGCACGTATTGGAGTAAGGTGAGCTCAAGCATAAGTGAGTTATTATTTTTTTTAGTTAAAAAAGTTTAGTTTAAACAAAAACAACTATTCAATCGAACTTGATTATAAAGATTGACAAAGGAGAAGTGAAACAGACATAAAGTAGTCTAAATTCAAGGTAGAGGTTGAAATATAACATTTTTAACTTTTCATAAGGAGGTTTTAACTAGAGTAGTCGTTGAATTTTTTAATAAGTTAAATTACTTTACTCTAATTATTTATTTTAGTTTCGAAATGCTTAAACAACTGTCCGCATTTTAATACTCTTAATCCAAATAATTAGATTAAGTCTTATATACTTTATTAAGATTATTTATTTTATGAAATCAAATATCTCAAAATACTACACAATAAGGAAAAGTGACTGGTGCAGTACTGGGTATGGACTATACGAGTGCGAGGGAGATAAATGCAGGCTTATAGCTTGTACTATACCATCCTCGTTATCGACTGCGATAGACTTAAGCTTTTATACAAAAATTGCTAAAAGTTAATTCCCTTTTTAAAGTTCTGATATTTTTTCAATTTATATTTAATTAAGGTAATTTTTATAATTTATATTGTAATTTAAATTTTGTTAAGCTGATTAACACTGTTAATTAAATAGTGATCAAAGACTCTCTGAAAAACGTTTATAATCCCCTTATCATATTCATGACTATGCAGACTATAATAGTAGTAGATATGAGTCAAAAAGACTTAGAGGAAGTTAGAAATAAGTCTAAAGAGTTGCTTAAAAAATTGAAAAGAAATGAAACTCTTATTCTAATGAGTGATGTAGATATATCCTACTTGTTCAGGGGGTATGAAGTTGAGAAGGCTAAAGAAGACGGAATTTGGATAATCAGTGTAAAGAGAAACTGACCGTTCGATAAGATATAACGTTTATAACATGCGTTTTTCTTATGTCTCATGATGCATATCGTTAAAAATGCTAAACTTCTTAACGGTAGAAAAGTCAGCATAGGAATTGAGAACGGGATAATCACATGTGTAGGGGAATGTAAAGGAGAAGAACTCGTTGACGCTGGAGGTAAGCTAGTTATACCTCCTTACTTTAACATGCACTTCCACCTTGATAGTGTTTTCCTTCCGGTACAAAACATTAGCGGGACTCTTTGGGAGGGTATAAGAATATGGAAAGACATTAAAGGAAAACTAACTGAAGACGACGTGATAAAGAGAGCGACGACAGCTGTGAAACTCATGGTAGCTTACGGGACTTTATGGATCAGGAGTCATGCAGACATAACGGAAAAGGAGTTTAAAATATTAAGAGCTCTATTGAAAGTTAGAGAAGAACTAAAGAAAATAGCGGACATTCAAATAACGGCTTTTCCCCAAGACGGGATATACGCCGACAAGGGTAACGATGAACTGCTTTACAAAGCTGTAGAACTAGGTGCGGACAACGTAGGTTTGATCCCTCACAATGAAATAACACGAGAAGACGGAGTAAAGTCAATAGATCTAGCCTTTAACATAGCCAAAGAGTTTAACAAAGATGTGGACGGTCACATTGACGAAACTGACGACCCCAACTCAAGGTATTTAGAGGTTGTGGCTAAAAAGACAATAGAGAGCAATTGGTTTAACAGGGTCACTGCAGGACACGTTACAGCAATGCATAGCTGGGATAAGGCATATAGGTATAGGATTTTACCCATTGTTTCAAAGGCTAGAGTTACAGTAATACCGAACCCCCTTATAAATGCTGTACTTCAAGGGAGGCTAGATGAATATCCTAAGAGAAGAGGAATGGCGCCTATTAGGGAACTGCTTGATCACGGAGTGAACGTAGCTTTGGGGCATGACTGTATTATGGATCCTTGGTATCCTTTAGGAAGCGGTAATATGTTACAAGTACTGTTTATGGCAATTCATTTAGATCAACTTACAAGTTTTGACGAGTTGAGGAATTCGATAAATCTGATAACTTATAACGCAGCTAGAGCTTGGAGAACGGAATATGGTATAGAAGAAGGCAAAAAGGCGAACTTATTAGTCACTAATGCTGAAGACGAAATTGACCTCTTAAGGTTCATGGAGCCTCCGAGATACGTAATAAGGGAAGGAGAGATTATAGCCAAGGAGGGTAAGTACGTACTTATGAACGGAAAATGGGAAGAAGTGAAAAGGAAACCATGACTCAGGAAGGCCAGGTGAAGTCACCGAATCTTATACTGGCGATGTCATCATTCAAGTTTATTATTCTGACGTGGAAACAATTAATTTTTTTGCTACATGTACATTGACGGCCTGATCCCCTTGTTCATTAAGTGTAAATCTATCGGGTCTGTCAGTTTTTCAGCCAATGAGTATGCATAACTTGTCTTGCCGAACTTTTGGGCTATTATTTCAGTAGTAATTTTTCTCACCTCTCTTTCGTCGGCAATTCCTACTAAGTGCAAGTATTCATGGAGTAAAACTACATATAAATACTCTCTCGATTTAATGGGGTCATTTTTAACTAAGCCGAATGGTATTGAATTTAAATATATAGTATAATCATTAGCTTTAACGTAACCTAATATTGTGGGGTTATAGGGCATCAGCTTGACGGAAGCATTAGACCTTTTACCTAAGCGTCTGTAGACGTCTTCAGCTATTTCATCTAATATAATGGAAAAAGCGTCAGGCATAGTATAAACTCTCACACAAAGCATAAAGTTGTTTGTTCTAAATACCCTGTTTAACCAAAGTCAGTCTTTACAGTTGTAAACTCTTCAGAACAAACAACTTTAGCTAGCTTGTCAGGCTCTGAAAAGTACTTTATATCGACTACTGCCCTATCGTCGAAGTGACGTGGATAAGCCTTCCGTAGTTCGTCCGTAGGCATCCTTGTGTCGACCAGAACGAATGTGGGCTTTCCCATGGCATAAGCCATTGCGATTTCTATTAGCGTACCTACTCCTCCGCCTAACGATACTAGGACATCTGATGAACGGACGAGCATAACCGACCTGCATCTGTATTCACATCCAGTATTTACTCTAATCACTTCTGATGGGATTTTTACGTCTTCCCTTTCCACAGGTAGGAACATTACAACTTGTAAACCTCTTGAAATTGCCTCATCAGCAATTACCTTCATAAGTCCCCAATAACCGCCCAGCAATATTCTGGGTTTACAAGTTAGCGATTCGATAAACCTTTTCGCTTTCTCTTCGGCTTCTTTAGAAGGTATTGAACTGTGGACTGCAATTCCTAATTGCATAAGTACCAAGAAGAAATGAACAAAAAACTTACATAAAAATTAACTTTAATTTTTTCTATTCAATTTAGTCTACTACAACTTTAGGAGTTTCTATAATTTCAGCTTCTCTCCTCTTCCTACTACTCATTATCTTGGTAATTGTATTGCTTTCTTGTTTTTCCTGTTGTATTACTTGTTGCATAGTGTATTCTCATCAAGAATATTTATAAACTTTTTCAATTAAGAAAGCTTACTTTTCGTTATCATCGAGTGTTTTCTCTCCGGTCAAAGTAGAATAGAGAAGGTCAGGATTTAGGATCT
>NZ_JBBHKR010000079.1:0-15398 GCF_037389425.1 Stygiolobus sp. CP850M | reverse complement strand
GGCTTTCACCAATGGACAAACACTTCCCTTGGAACTCTAACGCAAAGACGATCGAGAGGTGGTTCGCAACCTATTTCCTTATCTATAACATCCTTTACTGCCCGGTGTATTTGTTAGATAAAAGGGTGTGATAATAAATGTAAATATTTCAAATGAGTGAAAATGTTGTCCACACTCCAGTTTAATAAGAAAAAGTTTGTTTATTTGCGTGCATTCTAACAAGTATTGCAGTAACCTGGAGTTTAGTCTTTTCTAAAAACGCTCTTGCAATCTTCTCATGCTCATCACTCCTTACAATTATGATAAATACGTGTTTCTTGTCCATAATCTCATTCTCGCTCAGGAGAAACATGCTTAATTTAAGGACTTCCTTATCTTCTAAATATGTTGTTCAAGTATTACGGGCTCTCGGACAAAAAGATAAAGATGATATCGGAATTACTGAAGGATGAAAAGGAGTTCTACCTTATTGTCTCTAAAAGTAATGAAACGTCAGATGAATTAACGATTATGATATTATTACACCAGTTAGACTTATGGAATGAAAGTCAGAAAACTTCTAAAATCGACTAATTTAATGCTTTTTTCTAATTTCTATTTTTTTAAGATAATATACTGCTTTTCTCTGTTCCTCAGGATGATCCAACTAATTTTATTAATTATAAATTCTACAATTGCCAAATGACTAAAAGATGCGATAAGTGTGGGATAGATTACCCAGACGAATACCAATTCTGCCCTAAATGCGGCTCACCTCTCAGGTTATTAGAAGGTACACCTACTGTTACGAGTAATCCTACTCCTCAACCCCCGTTACAACCATTTCCTCCAAACCAGCCTTCAGGTAAGAAATTCAGCTTTAAGATACTCGGTGGACTTCTAGGTGCTTTAGTAGCACTGGTCATAATTGTTGTCTTATTATTCGCTCTAGCATCTCCTTCAGCAGGAGCGTTAGCTCAAGTTTCAGCTACAGCACAACAAGACTTTGGCGGTTCTTGGTCTGTAATGAAATCTAACACTGGTGTAGCTGTTTACATAGGTAATGGTGAATATAACGTGACATTATTGAACGGTGAGAAAGTAACTGTAAGTTATTTGGATTTATCATTAACTTATTTAAGTGTACTAGGTTATACCAGCTTAAGTGTCTCAGGTAATAACAATCAATTTCAACCTAGCTTTGTGATACTCCCTACCAAAGTAGACTTCGTAGTAGTTAATGGTACAATTAACGGAGAAAAAACCCTAATAATAGGTGTGGGAGTCTATTACAACTCTACGCCAAACCCTGCTTACTATACCTATAACCTCACTAATTACATCCTGACAAACTCCACACTCTCTAGTTTTGTCTCCTCTTTATCAGCTAACGTGTCTAAATATGGTATAAATTTACAGATAGGTTCATTCAACCAGTTCGACTATTACTTCTTGTCTTCTACTAATCGAAGTTTTATATCGACAATGCCGGTTTCAGGTTACGTTTCGCAGCTAGGATTGGTTAACCTCACATCTTTAGCGACGTATGGCGAAGCATCGACAAACGAAGAGATAGGAGTTATAATGATCAACATATCGCCTACTTTGTCACAAGCACAGAGTATTGCTTCTGAAATAGCCGGCAGTCTGTAGGAATTTAATATTAATCACTTATTTTTAATACTACGTCTTTTTCCCTTCCTTTTAGGACTTCAGGCTTAATCTATAAAGGAAGTTGAAGGAAAGCCTAACTAGGTTATTTCCTTTCTATTTTGCAAAAGATTGAAAGTCTTGCCCTTCCAGGTCTTGGAGGAGTTAGTTCCTCGACCTGATCGTAGTTAGCGGGGGTAAGAGATATGTAGCCAGTGTTTCCGGCTCCTTCAACCGGTGGGCCTTCCGGTAGGGCTTCATTTAACACTGTAATGGAAGAGATTTTTGGTGAGGCTAAGACTGTAACGCTCCTACGTAACTACTCGTTATTTTTAATCACTTCTAAATATCGTTTTGACAAGTCGTGTTTATATAGTATGACCGAAGTAGTTTTCAGTGATGATCCCCCTAACTGATGACGGGCACTGCTCATGAGGGTTGGGGGGTGTAAAAGTACAGAAGGTGAACGCTAGGTACTTGGAAAGCGGTGAAGATCTTTTGGAAAGGGATATTCTATTGCTCCTCATAACTTGGCAAGAAAGGTGGATGGAAGGGTAGTGGCGTTTCCCTCGACTAGCCCCAATGAGTTAAGGGTGACTGTGTATGATCCCTTAAGAGAAGTGCGTGACGGAATTAGAAGTAATTAAATGTAAGGAAAAGTTACGCCACGAGTAAACACTAGTAATAAAAACAGTCATGCAGATGATAACCAACAACAGTAACTAAAAAGTACACAACCTTCACTTCTTCAGCTTTTATTTGATAGTATTAATTTTAAGAAATATATTCATATAAGTAGCGTCAATACGGCTCTTACAAATATTTAAAATCTAAAGATATTGATAGAGATTTACCCTAGACGCAAACTCCCAACACTGAGGAAGTTATATAAAGTGTGGATAAACTCGCAGTTGAAAGTTTGAAAATTGGACTTCGAATTGAATATGCAGAAAAGAATAAATTTGTACTTTTGTGTGACAAGGAAACCTTAATCATTATTAACTGTATATACTTCCGATTGTTTGGTAACTCCTACAAAGAGATTTTAAAACCTATGTTGGAGTGAGTTAAATAAATTCTCGTTAAAGTCAACTAATATTAGCAATTACACCTTAGTACAATTGAACAAGTGTAATTGAATTCTAAAAATTTTAAATAGCCGTAAACGTTCTTAATAAATGATGATTGGAAATCACTTCTTATCTCCTCTATTGAGAGTTAAAAATACTAACAGAATTAAGTTTGCTGAGTACCGCGATGATACACGTGATAGAGCTATTTCAAGTAAGAAGTTAGACATTAATTCCGAGAGCGATGCATTGGAAATTATGAAAGTCGGACTTAAAGGGGGTATTAAATGGGCTCTATCAACTCTAATTTACTTTATCTTGGAATACGTTTACATTTATAGCACTACGTACTTGATGGGTGGAATTTCAGGGAATATCCCTGAACTCGCTTACGTGACTGGTGCATTCCTTTTCTTCATGTTAATTGTATTAGGATATATGTACTCCTATTCAGATAAAGCATTATCTAACATAAGAAGTGCTTACAACACATTATCTTCTATAAATAACCAAGTGGGAAAAGCTAGGGGTTTAGGAATGTGGAGTCGGAGTATCGGTGCTTATTTCGGTATCGGAATTCTCGTATTTATAGTTTATGTTATTTTTGTGGCACTTTCATTCGGCACACCGGAACCAGAAAAGAACCAGTCCTTAATCCCAGATATCGCGGGAGCATATATCTACTTCTTCGGGGATAATCAATGTTTAACCTTAAATCAATGGGGCATATTACCTTTCGGATTATACGTAATAACCAGCTTTTTCCAAATTCTGGGGCTAATCATTTTCGGTATAAAGTTCTCTGGTCTCAGCAAATATTACCGTGAAGGTTGGATAAGTTACGCAGGTTCCCTTCTGGTCTTAAGCGGTATAATTGGTTTCGTTAATTACTTTTACTTCTTATTACCTCCCAATTTAACTGAACTTGGTGACGTAACATCGTTCTTATTTCCAATATCTGCAGCTTTGAGTTTTGCATTAGGGATTGTAGGGATCAACGGTGCCTCGAGAAAGTTGTTGTTCGGGGGTGGGGTTAAAAACTGGGTCTCCCTATCAACAAGGACAATACAACAAACTCAGACTCCATCAAATACACAACCTACACCTGAGCTCGTGACAGGCTTTGAAGATGAGAGTATTAGGGTTTTGGGCACGACGTACATAAAGAAAGACGGTACTGTGAATTTACAGCTATACTCGCAACACAAAGCCACATTAATTTCGGCCAGAATTGAAGATTTTAACCACTCTACTGATAGGATAAGTCCGCAGACTTTGAGCCCTAGAACCGTGACCAACGTCACTGTTGAGTTCGGAAGAATTCATGTCATACCTAATAAAATCTACACTATAGTCCTGACAGCTAATGTAGAAGGTAAAGAAATAGAAGTTACAATAACTGCACTCGGTACTTCCATGTGAAACGTATTTCAACAAGGCGAAAAAACAAGCGTCATACGATTTGGGGCGCAGTTTAACCAGTCTCGAAGTTAAAAACTCAGAAGCTGTTGAGGAAATTCAAAATTTGAATATACTCAAGTACTTTCAACACAATCAGCAGGTCAAGGGAGTACTCAAATTTACGATGGAATCTCTTAGTATTTAGAGCGAAAATTTTTCATGGCTTGGGGATGTAGGAATCTTGGTCCTTCCACCACAAAAGCGACAAAATGATGTTTACTATTTTCCTCCTAAGGACTACTATTATTACACTTTTCTAAACCTATCTATCTATTCAGAGTTCCATAACGACCTAGTTATAGGCATTCAATTGTGTGCCATGTAATACAGACCACTTGTAAACATGAGTGACGTAAGAGGACAAGACTCAAGTCATTACACGGTAATCGGTGGTACAAAACCGTGTTAAACATTAATTCTAGTTAAGTGAGAGCAATGTAGTTTTGTGACAACCGGCATTCTTAGATTGAAAGCCTTAAGAAAAAGTTGGATCGTTTGCAAACATTAACTCGTAAACGTCAACTATCACTCCCTAATAGCGAGTTTCTGAAAAAGGGATTGGAATCCAAGTTTAATGTCCATCTACCCTATGCACATCGATAGGTGCTTTTAAGACTTGTGCCTTTCCAACTGAAACATTATTATTAAGTATAATTTAAGTCATAACTAGTCCGTCTTGTGAGTTAAATATGAGAGGGAAAAATTGACTTAATAACCGATTCTCTACTGGAGCGTAAACGTTTCTGGTGGCATAGTCTAACAGTACTGATACTGGTATACCGTATATGGGGATTTGCTTGATTATGTTTTCTGTACTGAGGTTGTAGAAGATTACGTTGTTATTCGTCTTAGCTAACTTCCGTTCTGAGTAAGTTAAGATCCTCAACAAGCTTTAAGTCCTACTCTCAGTAAGGTTATATTACACATAACTAACTAATAATACGTTCTACAAGAGAGAGTCAGCATTAATGCCTTCCTAGGGTTGCGTCTTAATTATGTAGTAAAACCTTTTACGATACCGAGATTGTTGAATAGCTTAAAAGCACTGTCTTAGGGTTATAAAGCTTAAAATTTCCGGTTCCGGAATAATTCCGGTGGCGGAAAATTCTCTTTGATACAAGGCCTAAAACAGAGAGGAAGGATTTCTTTGATAGGGAGAGAGAAATTGAGGAATTAAAAGACGTAATTACACATAATGACTTTGCAGCAGTACTGGGGATTAGAAGGATAGGTAAAACGAGTTTAGTAAAAGTAACGCTCAATGAACTTCCAGATTACGTTACTCTAACTATCAATTTGGGTAAGCTAGGGAGTAAAAAGTCCTACCCTATGGAAACGTTTTCAAAATTATTTTTGGAAGGAGCGGCGGAAGTTATAAGGAAACACACTTTTGCCGGAAAAGTTTCCAAAATTATTGCAAATAGATTAGGTATAAATCCGGAAGACATCCTAGAATTAAACTGGATTAAAATTGGAGTTAAACTAAGAGAGTTTAAGACAGAAGACGTTGATGAGGTCATTAGGGCTCTGGACTCGATTGCTAGGGATAATAAGAAAGGGTTAGTAATATTCATAGATGAAGTACAGAACATTAAAAAGGTTAAGGGGTTTGATATAGGTTCGTTCTTTCATGATATTTACGAATGGTGCGAAAACACGGTTGTAATAGTTTCTGGTAGCTTTATTGGGGTAGCCGAGGAGATTTTAAATCAAGTTGAGGAGGAGAAACCGTTCTACGGTAGAAAGTTCTTTAGGATAAAACTTGAGAGGTTTGATGAGGTTAAGTCTAAGGAGTTCTTAAGGAGGGGCTTTGAAGAGGAGAATGTTAAAGTCGATGAGAAGGTTATTGATGAGGCTGTAAGGCTCTTCGACGGGATCCCAGGATGGCTTGCCCTATTCGGAAGGAGTTACTCCTATTCTGTAAAGCACACCCACCCTATTGATATTAGAGTTATAGTAAAGGAAGCGGCGAAACAAGTTTCTAAAGAGTTTACGAGGTTCTTGAGTAACTCTAATTCACCTAAACGTTATGCAGAAATTATACTTTCGCTTTCGAGATTGGGTAATAAAGGGAGTCTTAGTGAGATTAGGGATGTCATGAACTCCCTATATAAAGAGAGTATTGGGGATTCAAGGCTTTATGAACTATTAAAAACATTGGTCGCTTACGGCTTCGTGGATAAGACTAGTAAGGGGAAATATTCTTTACCTAATGATTTGCCAAGTAGGTTAGGGTTAAGGCATTCTGCAAAGATGTGGGTGAAGAAAATGCCGTGATTGACTTTTCAACTGTTCTCTCCATAATATAAGTTGAGCTCTTCTCATCGCTTCATCTCCTCTGAGCAACTTTACCTGACCACTTGTAGGAGTTGAAAGAATTCACCTTGGAATGTTAGCTAATACTATGCTTGAAATTTGACTGAAAGATTTAATACTGAACGCCCTTTCCTGAAGGGGAGCTTCCGGTATAACAACTTTTCCTCGAGAAATAAGTTTATTCACACTCGGGATATTTCTCAACTGCGTAGAATTATTGTGTTTTTATAGACTTTTCCAATCTCAGAGTCCGTAGTGTAAATTGCAGCATTCTCTTTTTCAGCAAAGGCTGCTAGAAAACAGTCCACTATGGAAAGGTTTTGGTACTTAACTTTGAGCTCACCTGCCCTTAAAGCGAGTTCCTTATTAGTACTGACAATCTTTATTGGGGAATTCAGGATTAAGGAAAGTCTAACATTAGCTTCTTCTATCCCCTTAAGTTTGCCATAAGTATAAAGGAACTCCGCTAAATTAAGGTCTAGAGTATAACCTACACTTTTACTTGTATAAACCTCTCCCACAGCTTTCTTAGC
Organism: Stygiolobus sp. CP850M; assembly: GCF_037389425.1. Lineage (NCBI taxonomy): Archaea > Thermoproteati > Thermoproteota > Thermoprotei > Sulfolobales > Sulfolobaceae > Stygiolobus > Stygiolobus sp. CP850M. Next base: position 8,389 of record NZ_JBBHKR010000079.1, on the reverse strand, counting down.
TTCTTCGTTAAGCCCAGAAAAATATACGTGGAAAAAACCCGTATCAAACAGAATTTTTCTTCTCAAATTCCCCTTTCCTCAGCTTTTCCAACTCTTTTACAGCAGAATCTCCCATCTCTTTATCTATGCCGTATGCGTCCAAGAGGGTTAATTTACGTTTTAAAATAATCTTATCACCCTCAACTTCTAACTCTATGACAGAACCCTCTTTAATATTGAGCCTCTTTCTAACCTCAGCGGGGATAACTATAATCCCTTTCTTGTGAACTTTTACCTCCATAAGAGGTATTTCGTTTAACGATCATTAAAGTTTAACTTATGATAGAGTTAAACTACAAGGTGAGTTTAACCTAATCATAGAATCCCTCGGGAAAGGAAGAGCAATACCTTAAGACCATAAACCTGGTGCTAGTATTCTTACCCATTTCAAACTTACTCAAAATTAAACAAGTTGATTCTAATAAAGTTGATGAACTACAACGAAATCCTTGAGAGGGATGCATTGGAAGAATTAAAAGTAATTAAAAGTAAGGATAGTTACGCCACGAGTGAACACTAACAAATACTAGTTCGTTCTCAGCTAGAGAAATAACTGGAAAGAATTTTATAGTATCTCGTAGAAAAAAGATGAAAATTTTGTGTAAATTAAGAAAGAGACACTAAATATTTATTTCTAAATTGAAGGAGAACTAGAATGTTATCTTTTTTGTTATATAATTTTTGTATGTGAAAACTAAAGAGATTTATTTTAATGACGAAATATAGTGTAAAGTATGACAAAAATAGCAGGATACTTGATCCTCTTAGGAGTTTCTCAATTCCTATTATTAATGATAATTAGTGAATCACTTTATCCTGGTTATTCCGTCCACTCTAACTATATTAGTGACTTAGGAGTAGGCAAGACTGCAATACTCTTTAACACTTCAATAATATTGATGGGCTTATTGATAATGGTGGCATCATTTTCGCTCGATATAAGGACTTTGTCCATTCTATTATTTGTTATAGGGTTAAGCTCTACGTTAGTAGGAATATTTCCTGAGAACACCGGTTTTCCTCACTTAATATCAGCTTTGTTTACTTTCCTCTCTGGTGGGATTACAGCTGTAGTCTCTTCTATTTACTTCAGATTTTATCTCTGGACCATTCTAGGTTTTATGTCATTAATAGCTCTCATTCTTTTTATTACTCATATTTACGGTTACTTAGGAGTAGGTGGAATGGAACGGATGATAGTATATCCTCAGTTGATATGGGGTATAAGTTTCGGTTCGCGTATATCCGTTTATAAGCAAGACTAGCTACGACATACTACGTTTAGATGAAACGTTCTTCATATCTTCGCTATCTTAAACTAAAAATTCAACTCCCTTCATCAACTCATTTATAATTTATATAAAAAGCAATAAATAACTTGGTATTAAATCTGGTAATATATGGTTTTTATTAAGATAGAACTAAGATCGATTAACAACAATACATTTTCTTTAGCACCAAGAGCTGTCTTTAAATACTAAACGTAGGTCGAATAGTGGTGTCGTTAACGGGTCATCTATTATTACTCTAACTTGCAAATAATACACTGAACCGCTATTTGGTACTCAATACTGACAATAGGTGACGGTATGTTACAGCTTAACTTGTTACATGGGAGTTGGTCACTAAGCCAAACCGTAGATTTCATGTTAGCATGCTAACGTAATTTTTTGATAAAACGAAGAGCAAAATAAGAAGTATTAGCATGTTTTAATCTCTTTACTAGGAGCTATAAACCTTTTTACTGTTAGACATGTAAGCATCTCAGGTAATTGTTGACCCTTTGAAAAATAAGAAAGGACATTAATCTAGTTCTACTAGAAATAAATTAAAAAACTTAATACATTATAGAAAAGATTTGTTATTCAGTGATGACGATTGGGTTGCCTACTGCTACCAATGGGTAATCAAGATAGCTATATGTCGGATACCATTCGCCCACCTTTGGTGAATAATTAACGTTTGGTGCGTTATAATACACTAGATATCCCTTTGGCGTGGTACCGCTCATTAGCTGCTCTATCTGGGACTGAGATAGCACAGAGGGATATACAATTATGTCGCTTATAGAACCGTTAAATGGATACCACTGGTAATTTGTCTGAGGCCACTGCTTAGTAAATGCTATGCCCACGAAGTTATACTTATACGGACCAATTTGACCAAATAGGGAGGAAGCGTTAGTGTAAGTGCTATAGAACTCTCCTATCAACTGCCCATTAATGTATCCCGCAACATACGTACCGCTGTTATCAGTCCATTCTTCAAACACGATACAGTAAAAACCTGGCTGCGGTATTGCAACTGCCATAGCCGCTTCTCCTCCGTTAGGAGTAGGTATGGAATTACCTACACCGGTCTCTAGAAACGTAAACCCACCAACTGAGTTAATGTCAGCGATAATCAATTGACCATTACTCATATACACCAGAGGTGACCAACCTGAATAGGGAGTATTGAAGGGGAGGGTGTTCTTTGATAAGCCGATTATTACACCTTGAGTGTAAGGGGTTAAGTAAGCTCTGATAGCTATTGTTTCAGCGTCATATTTCATTGCAACATAGTTAAAGAGTCCTACAGTAATGTTTCTTCCATTAACAGTTATGTTAAATTCAGGGGTTATAAAGTATTGGTCTAATCCGTTAAAGGATATTGCTGAGCCTGTATAAGATAGGGGTGAAATAGGCGTTTGAGTAGTTGTACTTGTCGTATAAGGGGGCAATACTGATGTAGATGAAGTCACTGTTTTTGTATATGTAGTTACACCGGGTATGGTAATAACGTTTTTACTCATAGGCTTCTTCAAAAATGAAGGGTAGAAGAAAACTGCTGCTACAGCAATGATAACTATAACAGCTATTATTACGCCTAATATTGGAAGACTACTCTTCTTCTTAGGATAAGTTGGAGGATAGTAAGGAGGGGTTGATTGAGGACTAGGTTGAAAAGGCTGTTGTAGTGGGAATCCACATCTCACACACTGCGTGGCCAGATCGTCATTTACATATCCGCATCTAGGACATACTTTTACCATATGATTAGACCTAGAATTTTAATTATATAAATTTATCTTTCTTTAAACACATTGAGGAAATTGTATCATAATCTGATAAGGAAATTATGAAATGATATTATATTTCTTACTGTGATGAAGTAACTTTTATTAGCTAACATTAGGAGAGTGATAATAGTCATAATAAGTAGAGAAGGAGTACATATTTAATTACTTAACACTTCACTAGAGATAAGTCTAAAAATCATAGAGTGTAGTTAACTGTGATGTAAATAATTCTTTGTTTAGATTTTTGACCATGCTACAAGGCTTAAATAAAGTTAAAAAAATTATTACGTTAAACTTTTTCTATTTGAACGTACACGTTATTAAACACGCTGAGATATACTATTCCCCAATTCCAGTAAGAGTTCCCAGTTCCTGCATTAACTTCCGTCCAATAATTACCTGCATGAGGGATTGTAAAATTAGAGTACAAAGGTAGAGTTAGCGTTATTGTACTTGATGTATTGAGATCTACAACTTCAGCATAGATTGTATTATTGTAACCGTCATATGTGACTTTCATCTCGATTAGATCACCTGGGCTAAGACCCTCTATAAACCCGTTACCTCCTCCACCAACTAGCAGTTTAATATCGCTCTCGTTTACAGTGCCGTTAGGCGAGGGGTGAACTACCCAAACATTAAACTCTCCAGTAGTCCATGGGTCTCTGGCTACATTCCAATAAGGCTCCCATTGTACAACTATGTATGGAGTCATGGAATAAGGATAGTATATTTCGCCGGAAAGTTTGACCTTCCATCCCTGCATACCTACGTTTAATAACTCATTTGTGTAGTATGCTGTATTGTTAATTAAGGGTTTAGGTGGTGTTACAAATAGCATAATTGAGTACCCGTCAGCAGGATAAGGTTGTATAAATCTTGCACCGCCATGAGAAAAAGTCCCTATGACCATTACTGTATAATTCCCACCAGTATAATAAATTCCTGTGGTGTTTGCCACTAGTGCCGCTGCTACATGATATTCGGCGGGAACTATCTGTAAGACTCCTAAATCTAAAGACAAATTACCCCAATATTGAGTGCTACCTGGTGGGTAAACCTCAATTAAGTCACCATTCTGTATAAAGTACAAGAAACTATAATTTATGAACAGTTGAGGATCTCCCACATTGCCGAACATTAGCATACCGCTAGCGTTAGTGCCATTCAAGAGCGTGACTTCGTAACCGTTACCTAAAGTAGTGGTGAGTGCATTATATATGTCAATATTGTTAGGGGTTGTTCCATAAGATACTTTAGTTTGCGTTTGCGTTACCGTAACTGTTGATGTGACGGTAGAAGTGAGGTATATGGTTGATGTCGTCGTTGAGACATACGTATTTGTAACTGTTGATGTGACGGTAGAAGTAGAGGTAATTGTAGAAGTAGAGGTAATTGTATTTAGCTGAGTTAACGTCACGGTCTTAGGGGTCTCATGAAATATTATAGGATATAGAAAGAATCCAGCTACAGCAAAGATTAATAATACGACTACTACTATTCCCATTACGAGAGAATTACTAGCTCCAGTTCCGATTAGTCTATACTTCATATTATCTCTAGATTTTCTAGTGAATGGAGAGATATATAAACTTTATGGGTTCTTTAGGCTTTGTGGGAAGAGATCATAAACGGGTAATACCCTCTTACTAAATAAGCTAATACTACCTTCTTTATACAAGATATGATAAAATTTCGCTATCTGACGCATCGCTTAAAGACTTGTAGATATATCTTATTAAGTCTAATCGTGATAAACTTTATATATACCTAATTTTATTCACTTAGGACTTTATATTACTAAAACAAGAAAAATTCTACATTTTACGATATCGAACTCCTTCTAATTTTATTGTTTATTTAATTAAATATATAGAAATAAACAAAATTATTTTCTTAAAAATTCTATATAAGGTCATTAAAGCAACTTCACTAGTTATGTCGATTTATGTAACAAGGATATCTCTGAAGGTTAAGACCCGTTTTCAGTTAATGGTATTGACGTAAAAGATTATGACATTCTCGTTGCTGTACAGAATTCGAAAGAGTTCAGTTAAGACAACATGGGAATTACTATAGAGAGAACTGAGTATACCGGGGGGACTTCTGGTGGATCTTTTTCCGACAAGCTCAGGAGGACTTTAGGGATATATCTTGATGAAAAACTTTAAGCTAATGTTGGCCAAGGAATACGTTTTATCTAATCAGCTACATATTTCAGATAACTGAGTGTATTAATTAATGATCACGATAAGTTTTGAAGAGATGTTGTGTAGAAATTTTTCTCTCTATGTAGAGATTTATTCTATCAATTACATCTATATTCCTAATATAATAATGAAAAGTTTAATACAATTCTAACATTCGTAAAGCGATTTTATGATCTGAAATACAGAAGACTTTCCAGAGAGGGGAGAAAGTCAGTTACTCATGCAATCTCTCTCAGATATCTGCTCTATGTGCTAGAATAATTAGGTCTGGAAAATTTTCTTAATTAGAGATTAAAAAACCAGTTAAGACTTATTTATGTTATTAACAGCCTTATGAAAATTCGCTTAGAGAGAGAAATTCCATTTCAATGTTTCTATTAGCTTTAACTATTTGCGTAAACTGGAAATTGAATAGATGAATTATTTATAACGGCAGTTACTATAATTCTATACTGTCTACCGGGCACTATTTGAATAGATCCGAAATTTACAGTCACATTAGTTATCTGGTTAGGTGGTATGAAGTTAGGTGTTATTGTAGTAGTAGTATTACCAGTGTCTTCTATTCTTGCGCTTACTAACTGGGCGGGTTGAGAGGAGTATACTTGGAACGTCATACTACCATCTGGCCTTAGGACGGCGAAGGGACCGGTTTGGTAAATTGGTAGTGGAGCTTGAGGACTCATTGGTTGTGGCTGCGAGTAAGGCATCCCACTCGGTTGAAAAGTGCTTTGCTGATAAGGTTGAGGTGAGTAAGGTTGTTGTCCCATTGATAATCTGTTTATTATTTTCCCTAGTCCTATAAAGTTCAGAATATAGCCTATAAAAGGTAAGAAGATAGTCAATATACCTCCTATGCTCACTAAGCTTTCATTGTACCTATTACCTACTCTGTAGAATCCTATTGCAGTTAAAATTTCACCCAAAAAGTATATTATCCCACCCAATCCCAGTCCAACTGACTGTAAGATCAGAAGACCAGGGTTGTTGGTCAGTATTGCCAATATAATACCTAACGGGAATAATATAAACACTATGTACCCTATAAGTAATAACAGTCCTCCGCTAGCGCCTATTCCGGCCTCTGGGAAAACTGACTTAAGGTCTTTAAATCCGCCCCTAAGCTTAAGGATTGCAATAAGCCCTAATATTATGCCCACTAGAGGTAATACTCCTATTAATACTAGTGTAGTTACTGAAGCTACTACAACACTAGAAGCTGGTAGTGGACTACCAAACGCTGACCCTCCCGCGGTTAAAGATACTATACCGAATACTCCTGCAATAATCCCAATTGCAATTAGTATCGGAGTTATAATCAAGATTAGATTTGCACTCTTTAACCTTTTTAATGCTTCTATTTCAATATAGCTCATAGATAATATATCATTATCAAGATATTTATAAGCATTTCCATTTAGATTTTATTAAAAATACAATCGTAAGATGAGGAAGAGAAAAAATCATGGCTGAGGTCTACCTTCGATATAGATGATTTGGTTTCCCTTTATATATAGCAGGATATGTGCTCCAACCTCGGAGAGGAAACCCTGAACGCCAGCAGTCAGTAAACGTCTTAATTCTGGGCGGTTGTAAAATTGAAGTAAAAAACTATAAAACGAACAAGTTGTCCTTATGGGTGTAGGTTGTTGCATTAGTTGTTGGAACATGAACAAACGCTATTGCTGTAGTACTTGAGGTGACTGAGTATGTGATGACAGAGGTATAGGAGATATTTATTCGCTTAAGGCTTGGTTAACCGTGCACTTTGTTATGTTCATTAAATCTAACTCTAACCTACCGTGTATGATTAACCTCACAGTGTCCCAGTCGTTAAATACCCTGACTTCTCTGTGTTCTTCTCCTCACCTAAAAAGGTCTTAAAACCTTGTTTTGTGACTAATTAACCAGTCTGTAGTGGATCGCGTCTATGTCTACTCTGTCTATCTGGTAGGACGAGGATTCCCTCCCAAGATTCATAATTCCCACCACCGATTCATGATTACATTTGGTGGACAACCTTGTGGATCAGGGATCCGCTCTCCATTTGAAAAGGGGATTTCATGAATCACGTTTTAGTCCCTTAAGAGGAAAGACGTATTGTTTAGCCCATCATGTAATCCCATTAAACCCTCAATCGACCTGAAGACGAGCGTCGTTAGTATCACTAACAAAATTTCAGAAATAGAAGTATTTAAATACAGGGCAGTCGTTCACTTTGGCGAGGCTTTCCTCCCCTTAACCCCCCATCTCTGTGACAAAGAATTCGTACTACGAAAATGATTTGTTATTAACCATTATGCATATATAACTGGTAATTTGATATAGAATAATACTCGTCAATCCTGAATAATAATGTTTTTCATTAAAAAATCATAAATGAGCGATGATTAACTACTCGCTAAATATATTCTATCTAAATCTAATATATTCTACTCTTCTATGATTCCTTAAAAATTTTTCATCTTTAAGTGGCTTAAATTGAATAATTCAAATATACATCAATTCTTTACTTTCAGAAATATTAAAAATTTATAATAATAACAGTCGGAATTTTAAAAAATATTTAAGATCTAATACTAACCATTTGTAAAATCTGGGGAATTTAAAGAATAGATAGATATGGAACAGAAATATAATACATACGCGTGAGATAAAAATAAAAACTTAAAATATTAAATTTATAATTAGTACTTACGTTCTGCTTTTAGAAGTCGAATATACTTCGAAAATTATGGGTTAAGGGGCCTAAAATCTCGCCAACTATGGCGAGGAGGAAGTAGGAGCTTCTATCTTAAATGTTTTATTCCATACATGTAAATTTGTAATCGCATGAGTTTCTTCACCATTGTACTCAGGGTATTGTGGAACGGTGGAGTTGCAAGGATAGCTGTAGAGGAGAGTAGAGTAACCAAGGCTAAACTTTTGGTACTGAGAGAAAGTTTTAATGACTATGATCTAAGTGGTGTCAACATAACATATTTAAGGAGAAAGGGAGAGAAAGGCTTCTTGACTCCTCTTTTCAGGAAAATAACGAAGCTCTATGCTCCACAAAGGGGAGACGAGGCAACAGTAGATC